>NZ_MZGS01000028.1 GCF_003111625.1 Methanobrevibacter thaueri
TCCGGTAATTTCTAACTGACCAGCACCATTGCTAATTGATACAGTGTAGTTTTTACCGTCAACATTAACAACAGCTGTTCCGTTGTAGTCTTTAGGACCTGTTATAGTGATTGTTGCATTTTCACCAACATTAATCACATCGCCAGTGACATTTACGCTTGAAGCAACTTTATCGACTTTAAAGTGAGCGACAGTGGAATTAGCTACAAACCAGTCATCACCAGCATAACTTGCAGCAACTGTCTTATTACCAGCGATTAAACCTTCAATTTCAAATACTGCTTTACCATCAACCGGTTTTACAGAGTAAGTTTTACCATCAATAGCAACAGTCACATTATCTTTAACATCTTTAGGAACATTGACGGTAACTGTGGTAACATTTCCAACAGTTGAATTGGCAACTTCAATGCTCATTGGAGTATCATATTTAGGAATGCTTACAGTAGAGTTAGTTGAAGTGCCGTTATGGTTTTCATCACCGGAGTAAATCACTTCGATTTCATGTTCGCCAGGAGTTACATTATTCAAGGTTACAACTGCAGTACCATTAACAACAGTAACATTATAAGTTTCATTTCCAACTTTAACGGTTACATTACCATCTTCACCAGGAACAGTTATAACAACAGTTCCATTGCCTTGATCAATAACTTTAATGTCATCAGAGTCAGCTTTAGATACTTTGAATGTTGTCTCATTGTTGTTAGGCAAGTATTTACCATCACCATTATAAGTCACTTTAACAGTGTAGTTATCAACCTTCAAGTCTTTTACGACCAATACGCCAGCTCCACCGGCAACAGGAACAGTGTAAGTTCCAACACCGACTATTTCAACAGTCACATTGCCAGTAGCATCAGCAGGCACAGTAATATTGACCACAGCAACATCACCGACAGTGATATCATCAACATTAACAGTGACGAATGATTCAACCTTATTAACTAGGACTTTAGCAGTGTCATTTTCACTTCCAAGATATTTATCAGTTTCAAGAAGTGTCACTTTTACATCATAAGTGCCATTTGCAAGTCCGGTAATTTCTAACTGACCAGCACCATTGCTAATTGATACAGTGTAGTTTTTACCGTCAACATTAACAACAGCTGTTCCGTTGTAGTCTTTAGGACCTGTTATAGTGATTGTTGCATTTTCACCAACATTAATCACATCGCCAGTGACATTTACGCTTGAAGCAACTTTATCGACTTTAAAGTGAGCGACAGTGGAATTAGCTACAAACCAGTCATCGCCAGCATAACTTGCAGCAACTGTCTTATTACCAGCGATTAAACCTTCAATTTCAAATACTGCTTTACCATCAACCGGTTTTACAGAGTAAGTTTTACCGTCAATGGCAACAGTCACATTACCTTTAACATCTTTAGGAACATTGACAATAACTGTGGTAACATTTCCAACAGTTGAATTGGCAACTTCAATGCTCATTGGAGTATCATATTTAGGAATGTTAACAGTAGCGTTTGCAGTTGCATTTGGATTGTTTTCATCACCGGAGTAGAATACAGTTATATCTTTAGGTCCAGGAGTTTCATTGACTAAATCAACGGTAGCCACACCATCTACAACTGTTGCATTGTAAGTGTTATTTCCAACTTTGACTGTCACATTACCGTCTTTACCAGGAACTGTAATTACAACAGTACGGTTACCTTGATCAACCACTTTAATGTCACCAGATTCGGCTTTAGATACTTTGAATGTTGTCTCATTGTTGCTTGGCAAGTAGTTATCATCACCATTATAAGTTACTTTAACAGTGTAGGTACCAACTTCTAAGTCTTTTACGACCCATAAGCCAGTTCCGCCAGCAACAGGAACAGTGTAAGTTCCAACACCATCTATTTCAACAGTCACGTTGCCTGTAGCATCAGCCGGTACAGTAATGTTGACCACAGCAACATCACCGACAGTGATGTTTTCAACTTTGACACTTACTGTGGAATTGACTTTAGCCACATTAAAGCTTGCGTCACCTTCACAGGTTGTGTAGTTATCATCACCAAGGTATTTAGCATGAACTGTGTATGTTTTATTAGCTAAATTACTTAATGCTAATGTTGCAACGCCGTTATCAAGATCTACATAGTAATCTTTGCCATCTACTGTAATCACTACGGAACCAGTAGCACCAGTAGTTACATTTACTTTAATGGTTTCATCTGAAGCGGTAGTGATATTAGTGACGCTGATTGTTAAATCGGATGGTAATTTAATTACTTCAATTGTTTTGGAAATCAAGCTACCTGTTAAGTTCTTATCTCCTTCATAGATTACAGTCAATGTATGGTTTCCATAAGGCAGTAAATCGGTTGTGAAGTTAGCACGACCGTTTATTAAAGGTGCAGTATAGTTTTTGCCACCAATCATGATGGTGACATTACCAGTTGCGTTTGTATTGTTAACTGTAATATTTATGACTTGAGTTTCATTTACATAGATAATAGGTTTGAATTCAACATCCAATGTTGTATTTGCTTTTAAAACTGTGAATTTAGCGCTAGCAGTAGCGTTATCATTATAATCATCTGTTGCGAAGAATTCGACACTAGCGACTTTACTTCCTGCAGATAAACCGGTTAAATCAACTTGAGCAACACCTTTAGATACGGTGCCGCTGAATACTTTACCGTCTACAGTGATATTGACAGTACCGTTAGCATCATTGCCAACATAAATAAATGCAACAGCCTTATCAGGATAAGTCACATCATCAATAACCACATCGATAGATGGATCAACTCTTGAAACAGTGAATTTAACATCATTTAATGTTAGTTCATCATAATTGCTGTCGCCATAGAATACAACAGTAGCGGTCTTATCTCCGGCAGGCAATACATCAGCAAGGATTAAGGTTTTTGCACTTCCGTTGTACAGTACTTTATCTCCAACTTTGATTGAAACATTTCCATTAAAGTCATCAGTGACATTTATGACGAATGTAGTGTTTTGCTCAACAGTGACATTTAATGCGGTCACATCAGCAACTAAAGTAGCATTATCCACAGTGAAGCTTGTAGAGTTTTCACTTCCGACATACTTATCGTCACCAGCATAAGTTACATTGACTTTATGGTCACCACTATTCAATCCTGAAACATTTAATCCGCCTTTACCATTGATAATGGCAACATCATATTCCTTACCATCAACAGTCAATTTGACAGTAGCGTTTATAGTCTCATTCAATTCAACAGTAATGACAGCCACATCACCATAAGTGATTGGAGTTTTAACTGTCACACTGATATCAGTAGGAACACGATTGACATTGAATTTCTGAGGATCAGATACGTTACCTTTATATTTATCATTGCCCATGAATGTGGCGACAACAGTAATTGTATCATTATTAACAGGAGTGTACGCGATAGTAGCAACATTAGAATCTGCAACATGTACAGTGTAGTTAGCGCCGTTGATTGTAAATACAACATCACCTGTAACTGACTCATTCAAGTTAGCAGTGATAGTTACCGGACTGCCAACATAAATAGTTGCAGGAACGGTGGTTGTGTTGACACTAATTGTCATATTCTTTTTAACAACTTGGAATGTTGCATTTGCGGTAGATCCATAATAATATTCGTCTTCATCCAAGACAGCAACTATTTCATAGGTGCCCATAGGCAATCCATTTTCGATTGTCACTTTATTATTAGTAATATTATACTTTTCACCGTTTATAGTAACACTAATATTACCAGTGGAATTAACAGGAGTTAGGGCAATTACAATCTCTTCACCGACATAATAAACATCCTCTACAGTGATATTGATAGCGGATGTTCCTTTAGCTGTGACATTCACCCAACCACTAGCAGTACCTTCAACATACTTATCATTCTCAACATAAGTTACAGATACAGTGTAATTGCCAACACTTAATCCATTAACGGTTAAAGTAGCATTGCCTCCAGTCATTTTGACTGCATAATTGGCACCA
Organism: Methanobrevibacter thaueri; assembly: GCF_003111625.1. Taxonomy (NCBI): domain Archaea; kingdom Methanobacteriati; phylum Methanobacteriota; class Methanobacteria; order Methanobacteriales; family Methanobacteriaceae; genus Methanobrevibacter; species Methanobrevibacter thaueri. Next base: position 3,974 of record NZ_MZGS01000028.1, read on the forward strand.
TCAACAGAAACGATTAAAGTACCATTGCGGTCACTAGGACCTGAAATATTGATTACAGCATCATTACCGACAATAATAGTGATATTGGTAACATTTACAATAGGAGTGCGTTTAGATACGGCGAAGTTAGCGGTAGTGAAATTGGATACATACTTATCGGTTCCTGAGTAAGTTATAGCTACAGTCTTATTGCCGTAGGTTACATTAGGAACAACGAATCTTGCAACGCCATCAGTGACGCTTTCAGGACCATAAACTTTACCGTTGATTTCAATAGTTACATTACCGGCATTATCATCAGGTACAGTAACATTGATATATGCAGTATCATCAACGTAAAGGATGTTTTCAACATCAACTTTAATCGGACTACCAACTTTAGATACAGTGAATCTGGTAGATGCTGTTTTATTTACATATTTATCATTACCGAAGTAAGCAGTAACAATGTAAACACCTTCTTTAAGTGTTGAAACGTTATTCAATACAGCTTTTCCTTGACTGATAGCAACAGTGTAATTGGTTCCGTTCAATTCAATGATTACGTTACCGGTTGCATCAACAGGAACATAGACAGTAATGTTGGTGTTGTTTCCAACATAAATATCGGATGCAGTAATATTCATTACATAATCAGAAGTCCGGTTAGTAGTGAATGTGTATTCAGTAGAGTTAACTGTGAAGTTTCTGTCACCAGGATAGGATGCAACAATTGTGTAAGTGCCGTTTTCAAGAACATCAGTAGTGAATAGGGCAACGCCATCCTCATCAACAGCCATTGAATATTGTTTACCTCGAACTTCAATAGTCACATTCTCGGTTACTCTAGGATCTGCTCTGACAATAATGGTTGCATTTTCACCGGATATGGAATCAACATGAATAATTTCAACATTAGGTGAGATTTGTCTTACTTCAAATGTTTTATTAGTTTCATTTACATTATATTTGCCATCACCGCTGTAATTAGCGTAAACTGTGTAGTTACCAGCAGCGAGGTCTTCTACAATCCAATTGACTTTACCGTCAACAATAGGTAAAGTAATTGTTCTAGTTTCATTAATTCTAATAGTTATATAACCAGTTGCATTATTATTAACAGTTACAGTGATATTTGCTTTATTTCCATAATCAATAGATTCGACATCAATAGATATTGTAGTGTTTATGGAATCCACTCTGAAAGTTGTGTCATTTTCAGCAACTGTGTAATTGTCAAGTGTACCCCCATAGTATTTGATGTGTACACTGTAGTTTCCAACAGCCAAATCATTTACAGTGATTTCGGCTACACCATTTGTGAACTTGTCTACATATATTGGACTTTTAGTGAAGTTTCCGCTTAAGATTACGAAACCAGTTGCATTGGCAGGAATGTTGATTGTGATTTTTCCTTCCTGGTCAACAGTAATGTTCAAGGCAGTTACGTTTACTTCAGGAACTCTTTGGGTAACATCAAATTCAGCCTTTGATCTGTTGCCGGTAATGTTTCTATCTCCATCATAGAATACCCAAGCGACTTTGTGTCCGACAGTCAAGCTGGAAATGTTGAATCTTGCAACACCGTCTTTGATTTCTGCAGTGTAGTCAACACCGTCAATGTTCATGGTTACGTTACCGGTTGCATTAGTGATAATGTTGCCGGCAGCGTCTTTAATTGTAACATTTACATATTCTGTATCCCATACCGGGATGTTATGCACATCAACATCTAAGACTGTGCCGATTTGCAATACGTTAAAGTCATCGGTTACTACAGCGTCAGTGTAGTTTGCATTTCCACTATAGGTAGCAATGACTACATAATTTCCAACAGCCAAACCTCCGACAGTCCAATTGACCTTACCGTCAACAATCGGCAAGGTAATATTCTTATCAGTTCCATTAATCTTAATTGTTATATTTCCTGTTACTCCATCAGGAACTGTCACAGTAATATTTGCTTCTTCACCATAGTATATGTCTTCAGCAGTAATATTGAGCATTGGTGTTGCTTTAAATACTGTGAAATTGGCGCTGTTTGTATTTGCTGCGTAGTTTTCATCACCGTTATATGTAACCTCAACTGTGTAGTTGCCGGCAGACAATACGACACCAGGCAAGATTGCTTTGCCGTCGGTGAGGTTTTGTGTGTCAAATACATAATAGGTATCATTAATTTTGACAGTTACATTTCCTGTAGCGTCTTCAGGAAGTGTTACGACAATTAAGGTTTCATTTCCATAAGTTACATTGTCAACATCAATAATAATTTCAGGTGCCATTGGGACTACATAGAATACTGTGTAATTGGTAGCATTATTATATTTATTATCTCCCTCATAGTATAGGGTTACATTATATTTACCTACAGGCAATTTTGGAAGTTCAATTGATACAGTACCATTCTTAACTCTGCCGAAGTATTCTTTTCCGTCAACGATCACTGAAACGACACCAGTAGTGTCATTTGAAAGGGTGATATTGATTATTTCATTTTGAATGACAGTAATGTTTGTGACATCTGCTGAAAGTGGAGTGTCATATTTAAGTACCCTGAAATCAGCTTCACCTTTAGCAGGTCCTAAAAGTTTACTACCTTCATAGAATACTATTACCTTCTTAATTCCTGCAGTCAGATTAGTTGCGTTGAATGTAGCTGTTGCATTGGTAGCTCCCATAGTTAATGTTAAATTATAACCTATATTATCAAGATACAAGGTTACATTACCCGGTACATCATATCCTTCAGGCGGAACGATTGTGACATTGATGTAAACTGTATCATTCACCATAATGTCATACGCATTTACCTCAATGAAAACAGCAGCAAATTCTTTTTGATGCAAAGTATAATTTGCTTCATAGGATGAACCGTTATAGTTATTGTCATCATGATAAATTGTCCTTATAGTGTAATTTCTAGGAAGCAAATCGCGAATCACTACAGAACCGAAACCATCAACAATTTTAACATCCACAAATCTAACAACAGTTGATGGATCCTCTTCACTATAAAAGTTAACGGTTGCTATTCCATTAGCATCCTCATATGCTTTGCCATCCCAATCATCGAAAATTGTGAAATTCATGTAAAGGTTATATCCCATATCATCCATATTGACTGTTAAATTGGATTGTGCTTTAGTTATGTTGAATGAAACTGTTGTGTTAACTTCATTGTATTTTGCGTCACCCCAGTATTTTAAGAATACTGTGTGATTGCCAACTTCAAAGAACTTATCTGCAGTGAAATTGGTGAGAATGTTTTCCAAAGATCCTTTACCGTTTTCAATAGTCATGTTTCCTTTAAATACATCGTCAATATAAACAGAAATGATACCTCTTGCACTTTGTAGAATACTTCCGGTCTTACCAGTGATGTTTGCAGTGACTGTTGTGTTTCTATGGAATATGGTGTCCAATGCAGAAGCGTCAATGAAAACATCTTTATCTCTTGAGGTATCTGCTGCCCTGGTATAGTAATCTTCATTTAGAAGTCTTGCATTCACATAAATATCATCTAATTGATATGGTTCAGTTAGGACATTTGCAACTTCCAAGTGGATTTTACCATCTGCATCTGTTGCATAAACACCTTCATATAATTTATTATTGTCCCCATCAAATATTTCAACGAGTACAGGTATACCTGCTTCACGAGCGAAACCGTCTTTTATAGAAGATATAGTGCCGGTTTGAACAGCTGTCTGACCAGTTGTTATGTTATTATCAGTCCAATATGTAACATTATTACAAGATATAGTAAATCCTTTATTTCCATGTTTAATATACATTGAATTTAAGTGAGTATCTGCTCCTTCCAATACTATGTCGACGCTACCTGAATTTTGATTAAAATCTAAGTCGAATTTGGTGGTATCTGCCCTATTATCAAGAAGTACAGCATCATTTAATGTGAAAAATACTGATGCAGAAATTGCAGATCCCCTATTTGCTTTATTTCCTGTGAAATTAACACCAGTTACTACTAAATCAGATACACTATTATAGACACATAAACCCCCACCTTTATTAGCGGTATTGTTTATAAATGTAATATTATTAAATACAGCATGAGGACATTCTTTAATCTGAATCGCACCTCCACCATTAATGTTATATTTACCATTAGCTTGAGCAACGTTATTTATGAATACTGAATCTTCAAGTGTAATCATACGGGCACTACTAGATGCAAGTCCTTGTATATACAATGCACCAGCTTCCTTAGATGAAGAACAATTCTCAAATAGACAATTACGTATAGTATAATTAGCATTTGGTCTTAAATACATAGCTCCTCCTTGAGCCCAAACATCTGAAGCTGATGTACCTGATGTATCACCGTCAGTGGTGACGAAATTGCCTACAAAAATACAATTATCAACCAATGCATGATAACTTTTATCCCATAAAACAGCTCCACCATCCACTTTTTTACTAATAGTGGATTGAACGGAATTATTATAGAACTTGGAATCTTTAATAGTGCCGTAGTATCCACCTTCAGACCAATAAATAGCACCTCCACCTCTTGTAATAGTTCCAGTAGTATTACCATGTGCAATGTTATTTGTGAATGTACAACCATTAACAGTATTATATCTAGAATTGGCTCCACCATACCAATATATAGCTCCTCCACTCAACTCTGCCAAGTTATCATTAAAGTTAGAATTTAATACAAGAGAGTTTGAACCTGTAGAGTACATTGCACCACCATTTTCATTAGCATGAGAAGAGGTGAATGTAGAGTCACTTACTGTAGCACTATTACCTTCAAGATATACTGCTCCACCGGTCTTTGCACTTGAAGATTCAAATTCAGAACCGCTAACATTAGCATAATTACCTTGAACGAAAATAGCTCCACCCTCACCAACATCGCTTGACACAGTGGAATGATTGAAAATAGAACCTTCAATTGTAGCATAGTTCTCTTTAATGTAAACTGCTCCACCACGAGGGTTTTGATTATAATATTTTTCACCAGAAACGGAAGAATCTGTGAAGTTGGAATTTCTTATAATAGCATTCAAACCATCAATATAAATAGCTCCACCACGGAATGCGGCAGAAGAATTGACAAAGTTAGATTCTTCAACAACAGTTTGTTGACCATGGATATAAATAGCACCACCTTGAGCTCCTGGACTGTTAGCAGTACAAGTATCGAATTCGGAACCCTTGATTACGGTATAGGTACCGTCCACGTATATTGCACCACCAGATCTTGCAGTAGAATTGGAAAAAGTGGAGTCTGAAATTTCAGTACGATTACCAATTATATATATTGTTCCACCATCTGAACCTTGAGAACTACTGTCATTAAAGTCACAACCATCAATTTTTACATCTTCACCTGTAATGAATAATGTACCACCAAAGTTGTTATTATTTCCATTGTTATGGGTGGAAGAACCTGTGAAGTTGGAATTTAATAATTTTAGATTGTCACCGATGATTGAAACTGTACCACCTTTGGAAGTATGGGATTTGCCATCATATTGATTCCACATACTTAAACCTGTGTTGTTTTCAAAGTTACATTCTTCAATATGACCGTTATCTCCTTCCCAGTAGATTGCTCCACCATCATCACCAGCGATATTGTCAGTGAACTCTGATTCGTATATTTGACAGTCTTCACCAGCAATGTATAATGCTCCACCTTCCTCAGGTGCAAAGTTTCTAGTGGCTGTAACGTTATAAGCATAACCGTCATTACCTTGCCAGTAGATTGCTCCACCTCTTTCGGCTTGGGAATCTTCAATAGTAACATTTATGAGGCGAGTGTTATTTCCAATAATAACAGCTCCACCACCTCGGGTAATATTTTGCGCAGTACGATCCATACTTGCATAACATTTGGTGAATTTGGCATTAGTTACATTTACATAATTACCTGTAAGGAAAAGTCCTCCTGCTTCCTCTTCGGCAAAACTATTTGATACAACAAGGGTATCGACAGTCATGTGGGAACCTGTTATGATTATGGTTCCTCCTTTGGAGTGAGAAGCACCCTCACTAATACCTTTATTATTATTAGCGGTTACATTGAATATTTCACCATGGTCTCCAGTCCAGTATACAGCACCACCGTCGTCTCCAGCAATGTTATTATTAAATGTTGAATTATATAAGCTACATGATTCTCCTTCAATATAAGCAGCTCCACCATCACCTCTAGCATAGTTATTGGTAAATGATGAACCTTCAACTTCACCATTATGACCTCTCCATACTAAAGCTCCTCCAAAACCAGTCACTGCAGTGTTGTTGTCAAATGTTGATCCAATAATGTATCCGTCAGTTGCTCCTTCGTGGAAGTCTATAGCACCACCATTAGTTTCAGCACGATTATCTTTAAATATTCCATTATTGATTGTTACATTTGTACAATTCTCAAATTCACCGCCTTGTAGGTACATAGCTCCACCACGTTTTGCAGCGTGGTTGTTTGTAAAGGTACAATTGTCCATAAGACCATCGGATCCAGTCCAAATGACTGCTCCACCGTCTCCACCAGTGGTATTGTAACCGTATGGACTTGATGCGTTTACAAGACCTAATGCTTGGTTGTCAGTGAATGTTGAATTTCTGATTGTACCCCTATGACCGTACCAGTATACAGCACCACCAGACCTCTTAGCAGTGTTGTTAAAGAAATATGAATTTGAAAGTGTTGAATCATGGGACCCTTCATACCAATCTACTGCACCACCATTAATACCAGCATAATTCTCAACAAATTCACTGCCATCAACAAGAATATTATCACAATCACCTTCAGTACTACCTTGCATGTAGATAGCACCACCATTACGTGAAGCATTATTTAATCTAAAGGTACTGTTTAAAACTGTACCATTAGCACCAGTCCACATAATAGCACCACCATGACCACCAGGAGTAATCCTACCATAAGAGTCAGTAGCATTAACATTACCTAAAGCACGGTTATTCTCAAATGTGGAATTTGCAATAGTACCATCATGACCAAACCAGTATACAGCACCACCAGACCTCTCAGCAGTATTGTTAAAGAAATATGAATTTGAAAGTGTTGAGTCGTGTGCACCTTCATACCAATCTAGAGCACCACCATTAATACCTGCATAATTCTCAATAAAGTCACAATCATCAACTGTAATATTACTACAATCACCTTCAGTACTACCTTGCATATATATAGCACCACCATTACGTGAAGCATTATTCAATCTAAAGGTACTGTTTAAAACTGTACCATTAGCACCAGTCCACATAATAGCACCACCATGACCACCAGGAGTAATCCTACCATAAGAGTCAGTAGCATTAACATTACCTAAAGCACGGTTATTCTCAAATGTGGAATTTGCAATAGTACCATCATGACCAAACCAGTATACAGCACCACCAGACCTCTCAGCAGTATTGTTAATAAATACAGAATTATAGAGATCCGCATCATGAGCACCTTCATACCAATCTAGAGCACCACCATTAACACCAGCATAGTTCTCAATAAACAAACCACCATCAACAGTAATATTACTACAATCTTCATTAGAACCAGCTTGCATGAATATAGCACCACCATTACGTGAAGCATTATTCAATCTAAAGGTAGTGTTTATAATATCACCCTCAGCACCTTTCCATACAATAGCACCACCATTACCACCAGGAATAATAGAACCATCTGGACCTGTTCCATTAACAGTACCTAATGCCTTATTGTTGGTAAAGTTGGAATGTAGTATTGTACCATTATGACCACTCCAGTATACAGCACCACCTGTACTACTTGCAGTATTGTTAGTGAAATCACAATAAGTTACAACACCATCATGAGCACCTTCTTGCCAATCAACTGCACCACCATTCAAACCAGCATTATTGTTAATGAATATGGAATGACTTAATGTAGTATTAGTACAGTTTTCTGTAGAGTTACCATGTAGGAATATAGCTCCACCACGGTTTTGAGCAACGTTATTAGTAAATATACAATTGTCGACAGTACCATTACTACCTACCCATAGTACAGCACCACCGTCTCCACCACCAACGATACCACCGATTTCACCAGTCACTTCACCGGTAGCAATATTGTTAGTGAAATTAGAATCTCTTATAGTACCATAGTGACCACTCCAGTGTACAGCACCACCTGAACGTTTAGCAGTATTGTCTGTGAAAGTGGAACCTGCAATCTGACCTTTTGATGAACCGGCATACCAATCTATAGCACCACCATTTCCTCCAGCGATATTGCCTTCAAAGTTACAGTTGGTAATTGTATCTCCTTCACCGGATCCTAGGTATACCGCACCACCATGGCAACTAGCAGTGTTGTTTATGAAATTACAATCGGAAATTATTAATGTACCATCGGAATTTATAGACCCTCCGTTTCCATCAGCATTGGCATTAATAAATGTAATTCCTGTTAGTATTATACTGTGACTGCTGTGTATATTAAATATTCTAGCCTGCCGGCTACCATCGATAACTATGTTTCCGATACCAGTTATACTGTTAACTGTATCTGGAACAGAAATACCGTTAACCAGTCCAGTGTCTTTATCACTATCAAAAGTATAATTTTTAGTTAATACTATGTCGCCTCCAAGGCTCAAATCATTCTGCAAGTCTGAAAATGTTCCTGCATCACTTCCATCTCGCAGCTGATCATCTGTGTTAGGAAGTGAATATGCAGAGACATTACCGTCTGTTGTTAAAACAACTTGATCTGTTGAATTTCCATCACTTGCTGCCGCAACGGCCTGCAGTGAGAAAAGACAACATATTATTAAACATATAATTAATATCTCTTTTCTTAACATAATACACCCCCTCCCATATTCTTAACATGATTTTTTATCATGTCAGGGAGAGTCTATCGTGATATCTATATTATTATTTACTAATATATAAACTTTAATAAATGGATTTTTAACAAAAATTTAGAATTTTTACATTATAAGATAATAAATACTAAACATATAATATAAATATACTATAAAATTAAAAATGGATTAATTAGTATATTCAATTAATGAACAAAAAAAATTATAATAATAGAGAAATAATCCGAAAATTAAAAAAAAGAATTGAATAAAGCAATCTATTTGATTACTTTACTTTTGATGATTTCCACTCTTTTGAGAGGGTAAATCTTTTTAGCGTTGTGGTAAATCTCGGATGCTAATTTACCGTTTACGCAAACTTTAACTAACTCATCGAAAGTTTTTTCAGCAGCTGCTTCAATGAGTAAATCTTCAATGGTTTTTCTCATGAATCTTTGTTGGGAAGATTTAGCCCTTCTGATTGTTACAGCTAAAACTTGGAGTTTTAATTTGCGGTCATCTTTGGTTTTTACGATTGCGGAAGCATCGATTCTGGAAGTTCCTCTTCTGATCATGCTTCTTACATAATCGGTAGTGGTCTTGTGACCTGTAAATTTGGTGTTTGCAACATTTCCTGCTACATTGTCAATTTCAAATCTGAGTTTGATGTATTGTTTTGAGAAGTCACCGGTCAATTCTCTCATGGTTACTTCGACTCCTCTTCCAATAAGGAGTTCTGGATCTTTTGCCGGAGTTTCTCCAATCTCTTTGTCTTCAAAGTTCACTGGTGTTTTAATAGTATACCAGGATTTTTCTTTCCATGTATCACGTACTCTACGTCTTGCTTTTGCCTTTGCCATTATATCAACCTTATAAATTTAATCTGTAATGTTGGCGTTTATGCCATTAAAATTTTATAGAATAGTCATTAACACACTCTCTGTATTGTAAAAATGATTTAAAGCAATTATAAGTTTACAATCGTTAATTTGACTATTGTAAGTTATCCTCGCTTATTTTCGAGAAATATCTATAATTAAAATTTAATTTTATAAAACCCGCCCATAAAGGTTATAATTACTTATTTTATTCATGATATATAAAGATTATTGAAATAGTGGAAATTTTCGGAAATTTCACCGTTTTTCAAAAATAAAAAAATTTCAAAAAAATATACATGAGAAAATCAAGAATGAATTTAATGGCTTTAAATTGAAAACAAAGCATTCAAAAGCCATATCTGAAAAATATATAATAGAAAAAAATTTCATATACAATATATTTTATGCATGAAAATCTAGAGACTTTTCATGAATTCGACATGATCGATATATCTTTGGAGAACCTCATCGATTGGGCCTTCATCCATTACAAGTTTTATATTTGCATCTTCAGCCTTGATTTTGGATTTGAAACCGTATTGAACACAGAATAAAACGTCACAATCCTCACATGCCTTGATTACCTTACCGCCTTGGTGCTTTGAATCCTCAGCGATTTCAAGATTTCTATTCTCAACGAATGTCAGCTCACCGTCATAGTCATAAACATATATGGAGTTTCCCCTTCCAAGATGCAGGTCCACATTTTTACCATCACTTGATACAACAGCCAAACGCATTTAAATCACCTCTATACTTCTGCTCCATCCAATGCATGATTGCATGAGCATTCTTCAGAATCATCGACGTTTTTAATGAAATTGTATATCAATTCCAGCAATTCTCCCTCTTTTTGTGCCACCATCTCAAACACTTCGTCAATGGTCAGCTCCTCTTCGGATATTCCTGAAGCGTAGTTTGAAACTATGCAGATTGAATTGTAGCAAATCTCCCTTTCACGAGCCAATGTCACTTCAGGAACGCCAGTCATTCCAACAAGGTCCCCTCCAAGCATTTTGAACATCTTGATTTCAGCGGGAGTCTCGAATCTTGGCCCTTCTGTACATACATAGGTTCCTCCAAGAATCACATCCCCTGATTTGGCCAGAACATCCCTTAACTGTGGGCAGTAAGGTTCGGTCACATCTATATGAACGACCTTATCCTCATAGAATGTTTTCTTTCTGTCCTGTGAGAAATCCAGAAAGTCATCGGGAATCACAAAGGAACCCGGTGGCATGTCGGTGTTCATTGACCCTACAGAGTTTGTTGCGATGATTTTGCTGACGCCTACATTTTTTAAGGCGTCAATATTTGCACGGAAATTGATTTTGTGCGGTGGAATTGAATGTCCTGAGGCATGACGTGGGATGAATGCGACCTTTTTGGAGAAGATGTCCAAAATGGACACGGTAACGTCTCCGTAATCGGTTTTGACCAGTTTTTCCTCACAGTTGTCTGCCTTTTCGGTGATTTCATATACACCGCTTCCGCCGATTATGCCGATCATGTTTATCTATCCTTTGCAAACTGATAACGGTTTCACTTTGGCAACGAGTTTGGCGATGCCTGTGCTGTCGGATACTCTTACAACGGAATCCACATCCTTATATGCGCCAGGGGCTTCCTCTTCAATTACATGTTTGCTTGTGGCCTTGATTTTGATGCCTTTTGACTCAAGGTCCTGTGTGATTTCATCCGCATCATAATCCTTTTTGGCCTTTGAACGGGAAAGGATTCTTCCTGCACCATGTGCTGTTGAACCAAAAGTCTCTTCCATTGCGGTTTCTGTACCGTGCAATATATATGAAGCTGTTCCCATAGTACCAGGAATCAAAACAGGCTGTCCGACTTCACGGTACTTTTCAGGAACTTCCTCTCTTCCCGGTCCAAATGCTCTTGTTGCACCTTTACGGTGAACCAGAACTTCCTGTTCACGATTATAAACCTTATGAGTTTCCATTTTGGCAATATTGTGAGCTACATCATAGACAATGTCCATTTCCATGTCTTTTGCGGATTTTCCAAGCACATCCTCAAATGTTTCCCTTATCCAGTGGGTTATCATCTGACGGTTTGCCCATGCATAGTTTGCCGCAGCGGCCATTGCCTGGATATAGTTTTGCGCCTCTTTTGAGTTTAGAGGTGCGCATGCCAGTTGCCTGTCTGAAATATCTATTTTGTAATTTTTATAAGCCTTATCCATTATTCTTAAGTAATCTGAGCATATCTGATGTCCGCAGCCTCTGGAACCTGTGTGAATCATTATGACAATCATTCCCTTTTCAAGGCCGAATACCTTTGCGACTTCCTCGTTGTATATTTCATCGACTATCTGGATTTCCAAGAAGTGATTTCCAGAACCTAAAGAGCCCAATTGAGGAATTCCTCTCTTTTTGGCCTTATCTGACACTATGCTTGAGTCCGCATCGACCATTCTTCCGTTTTCCTCCAAGACTTCCAAATCTTCATCCCATCCGTAGCCGTTTTTAACAGCCCATTCGGCACCGTAGTCAAGCACGTCGTTGATTTCGTTTTTCTCGAGCCTGATTTTGCCTTTGCTGCCCACTCCTGACGGAATGTTCTTGAACAGCTTTTCGGTGAGCTCATCCAAATGTTCCTCTATATCATCCATTGTGAGGTTGGACCTGATCAGCCTGACACCACAGTTGATGTCAAAACCCACCCCTCCAGGGGATACGATACCGTTTCTAAGGTTGAATGCTGCAACCCCACCTATTGGAAAGCCGTATCCGAAATGAATATCCGGCAGTCCGATTGAGTACCTTTGAACGCCCGGAAGGCATGCAACATTAATTATCTGTTCGATGGCTCCTTCCTCAAGCTCGTCAATGTATTCGTCCGCAATGTAAAATCTTCCGGAAGCCCTCATTTTCTTGTCGTGGGTGCCCGGAATCTCGTAAACGTTGTCCCTAACTTTTTTAATCTCATCTTTAATGCTCATAATAATCACAAAAATATTCTGTTTTAATATATATTAGTGGTGTTTTAATAAGGTTTTGGTATTCAATTATTTTCTAAATAAAGCTGATATTCCCGCAATGAGCAAGAACACTCCGCTCACCACATTGATGTATTCCGAACCCACAATAACGAACATTGTCGCAATGACAAAACCCACTCCTGCGGCTTCAGGTTTTTTACTAACATAATAAACTGACACAAGCCCCAATATTGAAGCTGCTATGGCCACTAAGCCTAAAAATGGTGTATGAAAACTTCCCAAGCTTTCCAGAAATATAAGAAAGGATCCTGAAAATATTCCGATGACGGACCCTATTATTCCCATCACCATTTCAAAGTTTCTTGAAACAATCCTATTTCTTTTCATGTTTATTATTATATTATATATATTATTTAAATGGTTACAAGTCAACTATCGCCTGGACCTCAAAGATGTCCGTTTTCCTGACGTCCATCTTATGGTAGGTTATGGCCTTGATTTCGGTTTTTCTCTCATGCCTGTCCCAGTCAATGGCCTCGCCCCTTATTGTTGCCCTCAACTGCAGCATGTCGTCTATTTCAACGTGAAACTCGCTGAAGAGCATGAATTCTATCTCATGGTAGAAGAGCAGCTCCTCAAGGAAATCATAAAGAAGGGATATTTCGTCCTCTGAGCGCACCTTAAATGATATTTCCTTTTTAGGTTCAACGTTTGACGTATCGGATATGATGTTGAATATTGCCAATCCTGCATTTTCAAACGCTTCATTCAGGCTTTCACCATATGCCTTGAATCCAATGTCGGCAGTTACGTCAAAATACTCGTAATTTTTCATGATTTTTACTCCAAAATATTACTTCCCAAATGCTCTCTATCTCTTTGTTTATATTATGTTTTTGATAATTTTAAATATAGTGATTAAAATGTTTAGCAATAATGACACCACAGTCCAAGTGGACTTAAGAAAAAAAAGTTCAATAAAAGACGAATTAGCATATAGTAATTTAGATTTTCAATCTTGCATGGTAGTGCTTGTAGTGATAACAGCATTCCTATTATCTGTTATTTCTGTTGCGGCCGCACAAGCGCCAGTTATTTAAGCTGGCTCTTATTCTACAATGCCAAACCCTTAAACGGTTGTAAACATTAGACTATGAGCCTATCATGCAATATTCTAATGTTCAACAGAAACTAATTTCCCTAAATTTGCAGGAATCAGAATGAATATTCGTCGGGGTTGAATCTCAATATGATTTGACGGGAATTTCCCTTAACCCCTTTTCCTGTAAACTTGGTATCGATCAGCCTTACGAATTCAAGCTTGTCGATTACCCGATTGAAAGAGGATTTACTTATACCGATTTTTTCTTTGGATAGCTCCAACAGCTCTCCTGCAGTGTATATGCCATCATAATCAGCGGCGATTCTTAAAACTGCCTTTTCGTTATCGTTCAATGAGCCCAAGGTATCCATGATATTGACGGAAACGATTGAGTCTATTGCCTTGTCCAGGTGTTCCTGTGTGATTTCACGGCTTGCGTCTGCCTCTGCGATATTACCGCAGCTTCTCAAAAGATTGATTCCCACTCTCAAGTCACCATTTTCAAGAGTGTACATTGAGACTTGCTCGAGAATATCATCAGACAGCACACCAGGGAAGAATCCTGCCTTTACACGGTCTCCAAGGATGGCCTCGATTTCAGAATAAGTGTACAATGGGAATATGATTTCCTGAGGGATGAAGACTGTGTTCACATTCTTGTCGAAGGCATACTTGAACTCAAGGTCTGAGAGGATTGCAAAAATAGAGGATTTCACTCCGGGATATTCCTCATATGCCCTTAACAAATCATATACTACCTTATTAGCATTGTTTGATTGGAATAGATAATTGATATCGTCGAATGCAACTATTAATGATTTTGAGTTTTTCTGAAGTTCCTTCATGATTTGATCATATATCCTTGAGAAAGGAACTCCTGTTTCAGGCGGAGTGTGTCCGAATATCTTCTTGTAGATTTGTGAAAAGATTCCAAAGCGTGTTGTGTGTATCTGACAGTTAATGTACACGCAAACTACCTTTTCTGTGTTTTTTTCAACTAATTCGAATACTTTTCTCATTGCAGTTGTCTTTCCTGTTGCCGGAGAGCCCAGTACAACCGCATTTGATGGTTGGCCTCCACGCATTGCAGGTCTTATTGACATCGCCATTGCTTCCATCTGTGTGTCCCTGAAATTGTAGTTTGGAGGCACATAATCAGGATCAAAGGCATTGATGTTTTGAAAAAGACTCTCATCATGCATTAAAATATCTTCTATTCCCATGTTATCATATTATATATTAAGTATTATATTAACTATTGCTTTAGATTAATGACTTCAACGTTTTCGTTGTCAATTATCCACTGTGTGAACTTCTCTGCATAGACCAGCTTTTTCTTCTTGAAGTCATCGGCTTCGGCAGTGTCCCTTTCGAGGTTTGGTCTTGAGTATTTTGTCACTATGTCTCCAAAATCCATTCCTGCAAGGGTTATCTGGGATGCTCCAAGTGCCACGGCCAGGAAGAGTGCCCTGTCACCGTCTGTGAATCCTCCGAAATTGTAGAGGTTTCCTATAGGTTGGGCCTGTGTGGTTCCCAAAACATTGTTAAAGAATGAGCTTAGAGATGCGATTTTTTCGATGTTGTCGCCATGAGCATGTATAATAATGTTAGCTCCTCTTATGTTTGCAAGAAGTATGTCATCAAGCTTACCATCAAGATCTGTTGCAACTATATCAGGCACTACTTTTTCCTCAATTAATGCTGTTGTTGCACCATCTGCCGCAACCAGGACATAATCCTTCAAATCATAATCCTCTTTTAGCAATTGGATATGCTCCTTTAGGGACGGACCGGCACCAAATACGATGTATTTGTCTGAAAAGCCAACAATCTCACCCAAATCATCCAATGTCAGGCATCCTTCAACAGATAGGATTTCATCCAACAGCCTTGCGGATTCCTCATCGTTTTCACGTGAAAAACCGAAATCGTCAAGAATTTCTGTATAATATTTTTCCCAGAGTCCAAATTCCATATTTAAACCTCACTATATTTAGTTTAAGAACTGATTGATTAAATAATTATCTATTCACAACATTTATATTCTCGCCGGTGATGTGATTGTAAAGATTGGCTATTTGCCTTAATGTGAATCCCACAAGAAACGCTGAAATGATTGTTCCGATGTTTACTGCACCAAAAATGCTTGTATACCACAATCCGCACATTATGAGGGATATTGTAACCATTGTCGCATCGAAGCCTATCTTGATTGTGGAAAACCTCCAGT
Source organism: Methanobrevibacter thaueri (assembly GCF_003111625.1). Classification (NCBI taxonomy): domain Archaea; kingdom Methanobacteriati; phylum Methanobacteriota; class Methanobacteria; order Methanobacteriales; family Methanobacteriaceae; genus Methanobrevibacter; species Methanobrevibacter thaueri. The sequence continues at coordinate 19,971 of NZ_MZGS01000028.1, forward strand.
CTGTCACGATGGCTATGGCCTCCACGCATCCCTCGCCCGGAAGCGGCGCTATGTTTGCGGGCATGTAGATGAATATCCCCAAGGCGATGAGGAAAATGCTTAAAACCAGGAATATTACACACATCAAGATGGATCCGTCGAATGGGACGAACGATACCAGATACAGCGCCAAATCAGTGAAATAGCCGAAGAGTACGCAGTTTATCAATTGAAGTAGCCTTTTCCTTTTGAACTGTGAGCGCAGAATCAGAAATTGGACTAAAATCAGTGCCGCATTGAAGACAAAGGTGGTGATTGCGATGTTGATGTCTGTAATCAGTGTCAAAGAATAGGAAATTGAGCTTATCGGAGTTGTTCCGAGGGTGGATACGATTGAGAATGCCACACCGAATGACATTATTAATAATCCCACAACAAATGAACAAATCCTCTTAATCATATTATATTATTTATATAATCTCTTTCTTAAATCCAAGGGTTTGACCATTGGCCATCATGCATAGACACATGATATCATTTAAACAATGATTGAGAATAATTATTCCGAATTGAACAATGTACGAAAATGTACTATGGAATTGTCTATTAACTGAATGAAAAGACATATCAAAAATATTTAATAAGTATAACAACCATAATTATAAACATAGCTTAAATAAAGCTACTTATTGGAGGAAATTTAATGAATGATATCTTGTTAATGCTTCCTGGACCAACAACAGTGGCTCCAAGAGTACTCAATGCAATGTCAAAAGCTGTTGTTAACCACAGAGGAGCAAAATATGGAGAAATTTTAACTGAAACAACTGAATTGATGAGTAAAGTTTTCCAAACCCAAAATGATTCTTATTTATTAACTGGATCTGGAACTGCAGCGATGGAAGCAGGAATTGCCAACACTGTAGCCCCTGGTGAAAAAATGTTGAATGTAGTCGGTGGAAAATTCGGTGAAAGATTCATGAAAATCGCACAAACCCATGGAATCGACGCACAGGAATTAGCAGTCGAATGGGGAACCGCCGTAACACCTGAAGCAGTAGAAGAAGCTCTTGAAGCTGACGAAGACATCAAGGCTGTCAGTGTAATCCACAACGAAACTTCAACAGGTGTAGCTGCACCTATCGAAGCAATCGGTAAGGTAATGAAAAACTATGATGCATTATACATCGTGGATACCGTATCCTCACTTGCAGGGGATGAAGTTAACGTTGACAAGTTCGGAATTGACGTCTGTCTTACCGGATCCCAAAAATGTATTGCCGCACCGCCTGGAATGGCTGCAATCACATTAAGTGACGACGCATGGGCTGCAGTCGACAAAGTAGAAAGCAATACCTTCTATTTAGACTTGAAAGCAGCAAGAAAAAGTGGAAGCAAAGTGCCTCCTGAAACCCCATACACCCCTTCAGTTTCACTCACCTACGCAATGAATGAAGCTTTGAAAATGGTTATGGAAGAAGGACTTGACAACAGGGTTGCACGTCACCACAAAGCTGCTAAAGCTAGTGTGGCAGCGGTTAAGGCTTTAGGTTTAGAATTATTCGCTGATGAAGCTGTTTCATCTGCTACCGTAACAGCCGTAAAAATGCCTGAAGGAATCACAGATGCTGACTTTAGAGGCACAACCCGTGACAAATATGGCGTTGAATTGGCTGGCGGTCAAGATCACCTTAAAGGAAACATTTTCAGAATCGGACACATGGGAAACATTTCCTACAAGGAATTGACACAAACCTTTGCCGCCATCGGTATGACCTTAAAAGGTTTAGGTGCAATTGATGACGCAGGTGCAGGTGTTGCATCCATAGCAGAATCATACTTATGATTCTCTTTTTTTCTTTTTTTTATCCTGATTTATGTAATATATTTTTTACAGTATAAGTTATAAGCAACGGATTTTTTTACACTTGAAATGCATGTTAAAAGTTATAAGTAATATATTTTTGACATGAAAATTTTGGTGAGAACTTATAAGTGAAAAGTTACACTTGAAATTGATGTCTCACATTTTTGACTTCGAAGTTATAAGTTAAAAGTTACACTTGAAATTGACCTCTCGAAAAATTTTGAATGGCACTTATAACTAAAAACTTACACTTGAAATTTATGTCTTATAAGTGAAAAAAGTATTACTCCAAAAATTTAAGTAAACTTATTTAACTTACAAAAATCATAAATATATAATAATATTATAGGATGTGATTAATATGTCAAACAATATTAAAACAACCGTAGAAGAATTACGCAAGTTAATAAGTGTTGATAATGTAATAGGCACTCCAATCGAAACCGAAGATAAGATACTGATTCCAGTAATGAAAATGGGAGTAGGATTCGGAGCAGGAGAAAACATTTTAGGTGGCGAAGGCAGCGATGCTGCAGGAGCCGGAGCAGGTGTGGAACCAATCTCCATGGTAATGATTCCTAAAAAAGGAAATGACGCAGAAGGAGTTCGCGTACTTGACCTAAGTAAAGGATCAGAAACCAACAAGGCAATCTCAGACATCGGATTGATCATCACCGATCTCGTGAAAAGCTTCCTGGATTCACAGAAATCAAACGACGAATACTACGATGAATCCGAATTCATTGAACCTCAATTCAGCACAAACGAAGAAGAACAAATCGAAGAATAGGACTTTACTACATGTTAAACATCCTAGGGATGATTATACTCATAATCATCTTATTTATTATTATTTTACTCATAATCGGAATTAAAATCAGATTTGAGTATAATAAAAAAGGCAGTGAAGTCAAAGGATGTTTAAAGATACTCATTTTTAAAAAAATCAAGGTTTACACATACAATATTCCCTCTTCCGATGACGATAAGGACGATGAAAAGGAAGACGAGGAAAAGGACAGGAACATCAAGGAACTGTTTGAACTGGCCAAACCTTGTTTTGAAGACATAAAAGCATATTTGAAATCAATTCTAAACAGCATTGAAATCACCAAAATAAAGAACCATCTCATATTCGGAATGACCAGCTATGCGGATACCGGAAAATACATCGGGATAATCTGGGGAGTCATGGCATTCATAAATTCATTTAATAAAAAATTACAGTTAAGTGCCGAACCCCGCTTTAGCGGTAGCGTACTTGATGCTTTCGGTGAAAATGAATTTGATATCTATCCATTGAAACTGTTGATTCCAACAATAAGGTTTATTTCAAAAAAGGAAGTGCGAATGTTAATAAGGGGTGTTCGTGATGCAAGATGAACTAAAAAAGGTTCTCAAGATTGATGAGACACGGGAATATGAGTTTCGCAATATTTACGGATTCACATTTGCCTTCATGAGAAAAATAGTTTACCTAGATAATCGATTGACTTTCAGTGAAATAAAACCTGTCGGAATAATCTATGAAGAAAATGGCGAATATTACCTAGCACCCCTAGATAAAGTTGTTGATATTACGGCAGTTGTGAAGGAATTTGTGAAAGGTGAATCATTCAGGTAGTGGAATGAACTCACTTTCGACAATGACCTCAACGACAAGCGGTCCGGTTAAGTCCTTCTCAAGAATCATTTCCAGATCATCAAGGTTATCCACACGTATCGCATCAATGCCATAACTTGAGGCCAGTTTTATGAAGTTTGGATTTGCAAGATTTACCTGATAAGGTTCCATATCATAGAACTGCTCTTCCCATTGCCTTATGATTGCAAACTCTGAATTGTTCAGGATGAACACGATGACGTCCAGGTCATTCTCCTTGACTGTCGCCAGTTCCTGAAGGTTCATCTGAAAGTCGCCGTCACCGTTTATGACAATGACCTTCTCGCCGGTTGCAATGTTTGCACCGATTGCCGCAGGCAGGCCGTAACCCATCGGAGCCATCGCACCTGAGAACAATAGCTGCCTTGGCCTTAGTGATTTTTTAAGCAGTGTTGTCCAGGTGGTGTGCGAACCCGCATCTGAAACGATAATGTTATCAGAGAATTTCTCAAGGATTCTTTTTATTGCTGACTGTGGCTTTGCATCATCATCCAATCCTTCCAAATCATACTCTCCATCATGCTCCAGGATTTCGCCTAACCAGTCAACATTATGGAACTCTATTTCAGACATGAAATCCTCAACCTTTCCATGAATCGGATAGTCCCCCACAAGCACGTCCCTGTTGATGTTTACATGAATGAAATTGTCGGGCATGCTCGGCAAGGTCCTTTCGCTTGCCTTGATTCCAAGTCCGATAATGCAGTCCGCATTTTCAAACGCATATCTTGCCTGAGGCTTTGCACGTATTCCGCAAAGTCCAAGACTCAACTCATCCGTTTCTGGAACTATTCCCTTTCCATGAAATGTTGTGGTTGTGGGAATATTGTATTTATGAACTGTTTCATTTATTGATTCCGCCTGGCTTATTGCGCCTGCACCCAATATGAACAATGGCCTTTCAGCGGAGTCGATCAGCTCCTGAGCCTTTGAGATGTTTGAGAGGTCATCCTCACATAGGTAGCACAAATCAAAATCATCAAATTCCTCCTGAAGCAGGATATCCTTTGACAAGTTAATGTGAATAGGGCCTTTTGGAATGTTTTTAAGCTCATAAATCGCTGCTCTCAATACATACATCGCCTCGGTTCCGTTGAGCGGATTGTATGATGCCTGTGTGATGTGCTTTAGGATTTCAAGCTGAGGGGTTGTCTGGAAGTGGTCCGTGTCCCTGTACTTCAGATCGTTGTCGCCTGTCAATACCAGCATCGGGACATTGTCCTTGTATGCGGTTGCCACTGCCATTACGGTGTTAAGCGCCCCCGGTGATGCGGTTGTGATACAGACCCCGATCTTTCCGCTTGAACGGGTGTATCCGTCTGCAGCATGTGCCGCTCCCTGCTCGTGTCTTGTCAGGACGTGATTTATGCTTGAATTGGACAGTGCCTTGTACAACGGCATTATCTGCTCGCCGGGAATCCCAAAGACGGTGTCGATGCCTTCCTCCTCAAGGATTTTCACAATATTGTCCGCAACGTTCACTCTTCAGCCTCCTGGTATGATCCGTTGTATTCCCCTGAACCCTCAACCGGAAACACAACTGCCTGTGCGATTCTGTCCCCTGACTTGATTTCATATTCAAAATCGCCGTGATTGTATATCATGAACATCAATGTTCCATAAAATCCAGGGTCTCCCACTGCTGTCTGGACTGAGACGAATGACCTTAAAAGTGTTGAGCGCGGAAGGTAGAGCATTGTGTATCCCTTTGGAATCTTGATTTTCCTTTTGATGCTTGCAAGGTATGCGGTATGTGGCTTCAATGTGAAGATTTCCCCTTCAAGCTCTTCGATTTCTGGAAGGTTCTTTTCATTGTCGATTAGGGACCCTCCGGTCTTTTGGACATAAATCCTGTCCAGTTCCAGGTCAATTCCTGACGGCTGGACCAAATCTGCAAAATCCGGAAACAGTTTAACAAGTTCTTTTTCACCAAGCATATTATCAAATCCTTTAATAATCTATATATTTGACTTAGGTAATATAATTAAATGGTGATAAAATGCCAGTGATAACAATTGCCGGAAACGACGGAATAAGTATCGAGAAAAAAAGAGAAATGGTTAAAAAAGTATCCCAAACAGTAGCTGAAGCATACGATTTGCCTATTGAAGCAATTACCGTTTTGGTTCAAGCATATCAAAAGGAAAGCATCGGTGTTGCAGGCGAACTATTGAGCGATAGGGAATAATTTGAATTATGTGGGGAGAATGACAAGCTCCCCGAATAGTTCAAACCAAAAAAGAACTAGTATTTGACAAGTCAAATACAATATAATTTATGGATTTCGTTTAATATAAACTTCTTGATTTTTTGAAATCAGATTCATCTCGATAAGCTCATCAAGGTTTTTCTCTATTTTTCTGGTGAAGTTTTTTGACCTGTACCTTTGAAGCGATTTTTCAATCTCCTCAATTGTCGAATCATTGACCGCATCATAGACTGTTTTTTGCCAAGGGGTCAGTGTGAATATTATGTCGTTGAGGGGGTCACTTGCATCTTCAAGATTCCAGCTGTCATCATGAACCTTGACGTTGAACCTTTCCTCAAGTGTGGGAATCTCACCTGTCAGCTCATCAAGGTGAGGGTAGCATGCAAGTCCCAACTTATGTTTTGAAATTTTTGTGAGGAATTCCTCATGAACCCTGTCCAAATCGATTTCATCAATTGATGTAAATGTATCCAACACATATACCCTGTCACATATAATTTCAGTGATTTTGTAATTTTTATTTTCCGCATCATGCATGATTTGTGAAAATGAGTTGATGTTCCACTGGTTTTCAAGAAGATGGTTTCTCACAAATTCGGCATCGGCGAGACTGTCATAATATCCGAAGACATAGTCATCACCTGCAATCCTCTTCTTGATGACGAAGGTGTCAAAGACCCTTGTGATGTTGAGCCCATACCTTGAGTAGTTGGGATTTCTCATTCGTTTTTTAATCAGCCTTTGAATAGTTTCATCATCAGGTTTCTTCCTGAACCTTGCTATGACATGCAGCTTCTCATCAATGACTGCGGTTATGACATATGTGTCATCGACCTTTTGAACCTCATCGATTGAATCAAGATCCCAGTCATTTTCAACAAGCAGGTCCCTTGCGAATATTGCGTCATCCATACTTTGAAATTTCCCATAGCTTTTGGAGGACTTGATGATGACATATGAATTCCTGTTTTCACGTATGTACTTTTCACTCATCAATATATGTTATGTCTGAATATCTATTAAAATTTTCCCCCAAAGAGAGGTGGATTTCAAGTGTAAAGGCCTGATTTCACTGATTCATTTAAAAAAAATGAAAATATGTCTTAAAATAATCAAAAATTAATAAATTGCTTGAATTGAATGTTTCAATGGAAAAATTTACAGATTAATGGGCTATATTGGAAACATGGTCAAAAATTGGACTTACTCACAATGAATTTTTTTACAGTAACTGGCAAGGGTTGGGCTGAAGATGTCCCTGTTGATTTATTGAAGCAACTTTGATAAGATAGTCCATCTCAACAGTACTCAGGCAATATCACGTCAATTCCTTTGGATTTGTGAAAATTCGTTAAAATTACCTTACATCGTCGAGATTTTTGTGAAAATGTATGATATTTATTACAATTGCAAAAAGCCTTTAAAGTTCAGATTTTTAAAAAATACTCCCATGACAATTTTCATTGATAAAAATGAGAAATAATTCAATTGAAAATCGAATTCAAATCGAAATAATCGATTTACTGTAATAAAAATTTCATTCAATAACTCAAGTAAAATGGCTTAAAATCGGAAATTTAAATCAGATATCCTCATATGGCCATCAGCAACATTAACAGATATGTGGCAAATAAAAGCGTCATTTTAAGATAACATATTATTGATGATGATTTCAGGGATTATCGTTAAAAAAAAATGAAATGCAAATAGAGTTGTGAAACCCTATTTGACTCTAACTGTTTTTTTGACTGTTTTTCCACCGTAGGATGCCTTGTAGGTAACTTTTTTACCCACCTTAAGTTTCTTGAGAACCTTTTTGGTTATTGTTAACTTGGCAATTCCCTTCTTGTTGGTCTTTACCTTGTAGGTCTTCTTGTTGAACTTGAATTTGACAACCTTGCCTTTCACCTTCTTGCCGTTGACCTTCAATGTAGCCTTCAACACCAGTTTTTTAGCTGACTTTTTGATTTTGACCTTATTGAGTGTCAATTTGACCAATGGCTTTTTGACTGTTACATCAACCCAGCCTGAGAGGTCCTCATAGCCGTCAGCTCCATAGTAATCGGCATAGATTTCATGTTCGCCAGGTTTCAGGTTTTTAAGGCTGTACTTTGCGATTCCGTTCTTTATGGTGACCTTATGCTTTTTGCCGTCTATGTCAAAGATCACATATCCCTTGCAGGTTTTCGGAACTTCCAGCTGGACGTACTTGTTCTCCCCTGCCCTGAACTTGTATGGCGCTGTGACTTTTGGAGATGCAAACATCACAGTGTCCACGCTGTCGAGACTGTAGTCATTGCCGTCATATCTTACGGATATGTTATATAACTCCGGAGCCAATGAATCCATTCTGACTTCAGCATGGCCATTGTTCATTCTTGATGACTTGAAGAGCTTTCCATTCACATAAACGACCAGTTGTCCATTTGCGTCTTTCGGAAGATTCAAAGAGATTACTGATGTATCCTTATATTCAACAAAGAATGGGATTTTGAAGTTATAGTCGATTGTGAAATTATAGGACTTGTTTAGAGGGTAAAACTTGTCATCACCTTGGAAATCTATGTTCAGTGTGTAATTTCCTGCTAGAAGTTTTGAGATGTCAATCTCAATGATGTTGTTGACGATTCCGGCAGAATGCCTGAATGAGTATTTGGTTCCGTTGACAGTTACTGTAAGCAATTTATTGTTCAGTGTGTCCGGAAGCATTATTTCCAGGGTCTCCCCATCGCCATAGGTGAAATAGTCCAACAATACATCGAAATCGTAGGTCATGTTGACCTCTCGGATCTTGGTTCTTGAGAGGTTTTTGCTGGAGTAGACCACCTTAACCTCATGATTGGTGTATTTGATGTACTGCTCCAGGGACAGTATGAATTCACCATCCTCTGTTTTTGAAGTTTTAATCAATGCGCCATCAATGAAGACCTTGACTGTGCCCTGAGCCTTGTCTGAGGTTCTAACAGACACGCAATCGTCATGGCCGATATTGATTATTTCCGGAATTTGGATTACGACATCGGTTACCGTGAAATTGAATGTCCTATTGAACGGCTTATAGTAGCTGTCGCCATAATAAACCACCCTGAAGGTGTGATTTCCCAAAGGCAGTGTTGAGAACGGATTGTCCTTCCAGTAAAACACGGGCCTTGCTGTGGTTCTGTTGAAGAGCTTATCATCAATGTAGAGTTCCACAGTGCCGTTGGCGGATCTCGGAAAGACCATCAAAGGCATGTAAGGGTCATTCTTGAGAATCTCTTCCGGGAAATGCATAATGTTGTAGTCCGGAGGATATGTCATGACCTTCAATGTCTTGTTGATGTTCAAATCAACGCCGTTTAGAAATGCACTTATCTTATATGGCCTGCAGTCGATCGGAGGATAAACTGAGATATAAAACTCATGAAGCCTTTTCGGAAGCTTGACAGGGACATCGAATGTCCTGTTTGTGATGCTTTCGTTGTACATGACTTCATCATCTATCTTGATGCAGAAATCCCCTTCTGAGTCTTCAGGCAGTTCCACATGGATATCCGTTAAGTTCTCCTTCCACATCTGCTCGTCGAAAGTGACGTTGACGTCTGAGTCTGGAGATGTTAAAATATCACTAGTGACATTGTCCTCTGCACTGACCGTGCTCAAGGTTAGAAAAATCAGCATTGAAATCAATAGAATATATTTAACATTCATGGTTAAAGATAGGTTTTTTAATTATAAATAAATATCTAAATGGATAATACGTATCCTTTGAGGCAAAATATACGTAACTTATTTTAAACATTAGTCATCGATCGTGACACCTCATTTTCAACAAATAACTGCAATATTTATTTCAATGCAAATTAATTTATTTTAAGATTAATATTCAATTATACTTATTTTATTCTATTACAATAATAATATTGCTTTAAAATCATATCAAAAGATTTATAATCATTAAAATTCAAATTAAAGAATAATTAATAAATTTAATGAGGTGAAATTAATGAGATTTCACGAAGATACAATCTTCAAGATTGAAGGTCAAAAATATGGACAGGAACTAATAGAAATCATAAACATTAAAGGAAGAATCCTGAAAGTGCACCAGACAGAATATGGAATCGTTGACCCTAAAATGTACAAGCCTGACCTTGTTTTTGAACTGGAAGACAAAATAGTAATCCTTGAATTTCAAAGCAGCTATGTGGACGTTAATGATAAGCGAAGATTCCGCTTCTACAGCGCAATTATAGATCAAGTAAAGGTGAAATCAAAAAAGCCTATTGAAGTGCATGTCTTAAGCACAGCAGAACTTGAAAAAACCAAATACTACAAAATAAATCCAGATTCACTCTTCCCGATATATATCCACTCCCTAAAAAGCATTGATGGAGATAATTTTATTAGTAAGATGTATACAAAAATAACACATGAAGAGCACTTCACTGAAAAAGAGTTACTCATGATAACCTTGTTTTGCTTCATGAAAAGCACACGAGATATAGAAGAAACGATTCTTGACTCAGCGGAACTTATAACTCGCATTCCAGGATTAGGAAAAGAAATGGCACAATTCGCAAAAGGAATAGTGCTGATGTTATGCGACAAGTTCGTTGAAGATGAAACATTGAACGTCAAAATAACAAATATAGTAGGTGGAAACATGGACAACGTAGAAAGATATGCGCAAGACAGAGTAAATAAAAATAACGAACAAATCATAATCAAGCTAAACGAAAAAGGATTTACTATAGATGAAATAATCGAAACAGTGAACGTAAGCAAAGACTTCGTCGAAAAAACACTTGCCAACTAATCATCCATGTCCGTTTATTACGGGACAAAAAATACGTAAAAAATCAGTCGTTTACAAAATAGCTGTACATCTCGTCCTTAACTTCGCTCAAGATTTCAAATGTAAAGTTGACAATAGGCTGGTCCTTGCCGTTGATGTTTCTGAAAACCTGCTTGTATTTCAGTGGAGTCAACTTGCCAATGTAGTAAAACTCTATTCCCTCATCATTGTTTTTCTGAATGAACAGTTCAACATCCAAGTCAGTGTAGTTTATCAATGGCTCAAGTTCCGGTGATGAGGTTTTACGGTTGTTTCTGCTCATCCAGGAGAATGTATTCTTGTCAATGAACTGATCAGCATAGTTGATTGTCTCTGATATGTCCTCTGATTTGTGATATGTTACAAATATAGGACAGGTATTGTATTTTATCTTATATCCACCGATGTTTTGCCCATTCATGAAGCGTTTCCAGTTGAGGATTCTCAACACGTCCTCACGTGAGTATTTCTCATAGAGCTTGAATGGAGTTTTTGAGCGGTAGACTGCCTCATACTTGTAGAATGCATATTTCAATGCGTCATTCAAGTGGTCATAATATGCGGGATTGGTTAAACACATTTTAAAGTGATTGGATATCTCGAATTTGTAATCCCTATTGTTTTTCAGGTCCTTAAAGACATTTTCATCATAATTGAAGAATAGGTTTTCCGGCTCGTCAACAATGTTTGTGATTGTGTTTGCCTGATAGCCTTCGCCCTTTTCCTTCAGGTAAAAATTCAGGCTTAAGAAGTTGATTGCGCCTCTTATTGAGTCGAATTGATTTTCTAAACCGAAATTATCTCTCAAGCATTGCTCAATTTGGGATACTGTGAAGTACTTGTTGTACTTTAGACATTCTAGAATGATCAGCTCATGTGGCCTTATTCCCTTAAGGAGTTTTTTTGAAATCAGTTTAAGTGAGTTCAGCTCCTCATCGGATATCTCCCGGTTGTAGTCGTCATCAATGTCTCTAAGGAATGTGTGGTATGTCGGATAATCATTGTGATTGAGGATAAGTTCCGGATTGAATTCTGCGTTAATTGCGAAGTCATATAATGATGGGATCCTTCCTAACTTGTATTTTAATTGGTTGTACTTTTCCTTAAACAGTGCCTTTCTGTTGAATGAAGTGTTGTTTATTGACTCATATATACGCTTACGTGAAATCTCATCAAAGTTAATGGAAGATGCTCCGGGAATGACCTTGGTTCCCTCCATCAGATATTTCCTGATTTTATCCTTGTCATATGACCTATCCCCTGAAAGGGCAATAGGTATCATGAAATTGTTCCGGTAGTTTCCAATGAAGTCCAGGATAACGACATATTCCTTGTTTTGATATTTCCTTAAGCCACGTCCCAATTGCTGGATGAAAATGATTGGAGACTCTGTTGGCCTTACAAGCAATACCTGATTGATTTCAGGGATGTCCACCCCTTCATTGAATATGTCAACAGTGAAAATGAATTCCAATTTGTCCGGGTTGTCGTCATTGGTCAGCCTGTCGATTGCATCCAATCTTTTTTCCTGTGAGTCATCACCGGTCAAGACAGTTGACTTGTAACCCCTTTGGTTGAATTTCTCGGACAATAGCTTGGCTTCCTGCTTTCTTGAGCAGAACACCAATGCCTTACGCCTGTCACCTGAATAGCTGTAGAATTCCGCCTTCTCGATTAGGTAATCCACACGCTTGTCACTGGCCAGAAGATTGAAATCAGTAAAATCATCATCAATCTCGCCGTTGTCAAACTCAACATCAGTGATTCCGAAGTAATGGAACGGACAAAGCAGGTCCTCCTCCATTGCCTCCTGCAATCTAATCTCATGGGCAATGTTATTGTCAAAGAGATCATAGATGTTAAATCCGTCGGTACGTTCAGGTGAAGCGGTCATTCCCAATAGGAATTTCGGTTTGAAATAATCCTTTATAACCTTCAGATATGATGTTGCACCGGCCTTGTGAACCTCATCAACAACAATATAGTCAAAATAATCCTTTGAAAACCTGGTGTAGACGTCATCCTTTGACATTGTCTGAATAGTGGAGAAGAGATAGTTCTTATCATAATCCTTGGAGTTTCCGGACAATAATCCGAAGTTCTCATGGTCCTTGAAGACATGCTTATAGGCCTCAATTGACTGTTTTGCAATCTGTTCCCTGTGAACCAAAAATAAAAATCGTTTAGGCTTGAAATCATTAACCGCAAATGCTGAAGCGTAGGTCTTACCTGTACCTGTTGCTGATACGAGAATTGCCTTGTCCTCACCATGCTGAATCAGTTGCCGGATGTTTTTTAGAAACTCCTCCTGCATGTAATTCGGAGTCAAGGTAATGTTTTTCTCCTTGATTTCCTTAGTGATTGACCTTAAATCCGTGAAGCGTTTGGTGTCCTCATAGATTTTCTCATACTCGGACAATACATCCTCCAGGTCATCGGCCTGGTCCCATAAGCTGTTGAACTCCTCCTTGATTTTCAAAAGCATCTCGCCCTCATCGAGTGAGGTGAACTCAATGTTCCATTCCTTGTTGACCATAAGGGCGTTCAGCGTCAGGTTGGAACTGCCAACAATTCCCCTGTAGAAATCTCCATTTTTGAAAAGATAACCTTTAGTGTGGAAACCCTCCTTTTCCTGAGAGTAAAGCTTGATTTCAATGTTGGTGAATTCCTGAAGCTTTCTTAACGCTTTCGGTTGAGTGAAGTTCAGATAATCGGTTGTGAGTATCTTTCCCTTGATGTTGTGGTCCTCAAGGTACTTGAAATCCTCCAGAAGAGGAGTGATGCCACCCATTGTGATGAAAGCGGTTGATATGAGGAACTCATCACAGTTTCTCAGCTCATCCTTGATGGTGTTGATTACCTTGGTGTCATGGCTGTTGTACAATAGTTTTGGTCTGAAATCAGAACTGGAGTCTAGGGACTGGTCAATGAATGCTGTTCTAGCTCCGTTAATGATTTCATCAATGTTCATAGCTATTCTTCCTTGAGATGTTCAATAAGTTGATTTAACTTGTCAACTTGGATTTGGAATTCTTCCTCTCTTGGTGTGCCCTTAACCTTTTCAAGTTTGGCTTCAAGCTCTTCAAGCTTTTGCTGTGCAAGTTCTAAACGTTTGTCAGACATTTTATTTACTCCATAGTTTCCTTTAAATAATCGATGATTTGTAAATCAGCAGGAATCCAGTTTACTTCGTTTAGTTGTTGTTTGGTGAGCCATCTGGCGTCGTTGTGCTCTAATAATTTTGGAGTTCCTTCCTTAATGATGGCTTCGTAACATGACATCTTAAGATAAAAAGTAGGATATTGGTATTCTAAATCCAAGGCGAATTTTGTGGGTTCTATTGTGCAATCTAATTCTTCCTTGATTTCTCTTATGAGAGCTTCCTCTTTTGTTTCATTGTTTTCTATCTTTCCACCTGGAAATTCCCACATATTTATGAATTCACCATAGCCCCTCTTGGTTGCAAGGATTTGATTGTCCTTTTTGATAATGGCTGCAACTACGTTTAAAGTTTTCATGATTAATATTCTCCTGATTAAATATAGGGCAGCTTACGTTATAAATGTTATTTAAATAATAAAAAATTATTTATTACTGATTAAAAAAGGGATAACAGAAGTATTAAATCAAATTAAATTTTCAGAAAAAAGAAAAGGTAAATAAAATATTACCTTTGTTCCAATCTCAATGTATCATAGTATTCCTCAGCATCAGGATGCTCAACAAAACTATGGACTTGGCCCTTATTTTCCTCAACAATTCGTTTTACATCATCAATAGTTATACGGAAGAATTCTTTACGCATATTTACTTTATTAACTCGTTTATTATTAAAACGTTCATGTAATTCTGATTCTAAATCATATGCATTTTTACTAAAAATAAACACATGAGTATCAAATTTAAAAGGAACAGAAGCACTACTTAACTCCCGAACCCTTTCTTCAGGATCATCACGTCGAGTTACACCAATCTTGAAAACATCCTCTCCAAAACTGCCAATGTTGGAAATAATGTAAACATATCCTGCGCCGGGAGTTTCTCTCCACTCATCAATTTTTTTAATTTCTTCATTATTTTTATCTAGTGCTGCTTGGAGTTTTGCTATTTCTGCTTCAAGTTTTGCTTTTTCATCAGCCGCTGCTTGTGTCAATTGCGCCTTAACTTCTTCAATTTCAGAAGTAATTTTACTATTTTCCTTATCAAATTTCTTCTTTTCTTTTTCTAATTTTTTCTGGAGTTGTTTTTCTTCTTTTTCTCTTCTTCTAGCCTCTTTTAGTATTTCTTTCTCCTCTTCTTTTTTAATTGCATAATCATATGCTAATTGCAACTCTTCTAATTTAAGATTCAGATACTGGGGCTTAATATTAACACCTAAGTGTTTATTTAATTTATTTAACTGCTCATAAGATTTTCTAATTCTTTTTTTACTATTCTCATAATTTTTATGATTTACTTTATTAATTACATTTTCACATTCTACATTGAAATTCCTTAGAATTTGTTTTATTGTGTCTCTTATCATAGCTTGTCCTTTTTTAAGATCCCCATCTAAAGTCATTCTAGGGTTGTCAGTAGTTGCGGTTTTATTTTTAATCATTTGTTTTTGTTGTTTTCTTATATCATCAAGTTTTTCTTTATAAGCAGTTGAATCCATAAATGGATACTTCGGTTCGTATAATCCAAAACTTTGAAGATTCACTTCATCAGTGGTAAAAATTAATTCATCTTTAAGTTTTTTAATTTCATACTTTAGATTCATTTCCTCTTTTCTTTTACTAGCTAATGATGCATCAAGTTCTGATTCTTTTTCTTTTGCGATTTTCTCATATTCTTCATCAATATTGTGTAAATCTTCTTTCCTACTTTTTAGTTTTTCTTCTATTTCAACTGTTTTTTCAGCTTCCAGTTTATCTAAAGTTTGTTGAATGTTATCTAATTCATTTTGTTTTTCTTTCAATTTTTGTTTGATTTCAGCTTCTTTATCCAATTCCATTTGTTTTAGTTTTTCATCAATTCTGTCCAATTCTGCTTGTTTTTTAGATAATTCATCTTCAATCTCTTTGTTGGGATTTTTTAATTTTTTATATAATAAATATGCTCCAATTAATGTTAATGGTGCACCAATCAAAACTCCGTAAATAGTACAGCTCAATAATCCTCCAATAATAACTAGTAACAAACCTTTATCCATACATTTCACTCCTTATAAAAATATTATTAATAGTTATATATCTTGTGAGTATAATATTTATAATTTAATAATTATTTTTCTTAAAATTTTTGTCAAAACAATGATTAATAATACATAAAAATTAATTTCCTAAAAAGACATTTGACAATATTTAATCATGACTAATTAACGTTCTTATTATTTTTTTAAGATTCATAAAAGTAGAAATAATAATTAATATGCCACGCTAACAAAATCCAAAGTAATTAAACCATGATTAAACAAGAAAGTTTTTAAAACATCTTTAATAAATCTCTCAAGTTTATCCTCTTCAACTTCCTCATTTCCAGGAGTTAGTGAAAACGCTCCAACAGAGGGGATGATTTTATCAGATTCATAGAATCTTTTGGTTTTATTTCCAGGATATAAAACATAAGATCCTTCTGTTTTTAAAATTGAGTCTTTATAAGTGTGCATTTTATAAATGTCTCCATCTTTGAAAACATATTCCTTTTCTTCGAGATTATCTCTTTCCTCAATTTCTTTATCTAATTCCGTGCTAGAAACATCAATTTTTTCATAAAAGTCAACAATCTCCAATTCAGACCTATATTTAGCATCAAAATGAATATAATGTTTATACTCGCCAATTGTCACAAGCAATGTGTAATCAGGTTTAAATGCAAGAGAATATGACCTATATTGAGATTTATCTGAAAATCTTAAATTATAAAACAATTCAATTTCAATGTCATAATCATATAAATTCAAATAAAATCTTTTCCTAGACTGAACACCTTTTTTAATGCTTATTGACCAATTATCTTTGTTAATTTTAAAAACATCTTCAAAACTAACTTTTTTAATACTTAAATCATTTAAAACTTTCAATAGCTTGAAATAACACCAATATTCATATAATTCGGATAATTTCTTTTCAAACCCTTTGAATTGATTGTTGATTTCATCCCAACTCAATCTAAATGAAAATTCAAGCATTAAGAAGTATTGGAAGATTTCCCTGTAACCCTCTTTTTTCTGCAATATTTGGGAGTTGAACGGGACAAATTCCATTGCAGAAATATGATTAAAGAACTTACTAGAGAGATAATATTCAATTTCATCACTGAAATACCTAAGTTTATCTTTGATGTATCCTTCTTTTGAGTTTTCAAGTAATTTTTCGACCAAGTCTCGAATTAATTCCAGAAAGTATTTGAAAAATCTGTTTTCAGGAATGTCAATTACATCTTCATGCTTAGTTTGCTCAATTTCATAAGGCAGATATCCATTTAACTTATCAGCGATTTCAAGATGAGAATCTGTTTTAAATAGCTTGTTTGGCTTTGATATGATATTTTTTAAAGTATTCTGGTTAACATTTGATGCGAATAAAATCGGAACTGTTTCAGTGTGGTTTTTGAGTTGTGAGTGCAGGTTTTTAGACAAGTATTCAAATATTGACGGCAAATTTTCTTCCCTAAATAAGTATTCTAAAAACATGAAATCCTCATAATAAGTCTCTTTTTGTCTTGTGCTAATTTCAAATTCCTGGTACAGCGGTGAATTAACCTCAAATATCAAACTTAATGAGTGTTGTGACAAATCCGCAATCATTGCTGAATATTGAGAGAAATAATCTATCTTTTTAGATCTGACTTCAATTGGTATTCTTATTGAGTTTATTCCATCCTTTCTAACATCTAAAAATGATTTTCCAACATAACTTCTAAAGTTGAGTGTTCCTACAATTTTAAACTGCTTATTGTCCCCCAATTTGAATCTGAATGGTTTAAAATGATTATCATTCCTCTTAGTTAATGAATATAAAACTTCAAAATTAGCATTAGGATCATTTGATTCGAATAATATCTGATATTCTGTTTCTTCCAAAAGCATCAATTTGGCAAAATTGGCTCCAATATCCGGACAATACTGAACCGGAGTTAAATTATCCGGTTCATCAACAATTGGAACATTATCCAGGGTTAGTGAATGTGAAATGTTAATGTTGGACTCCAGATCACCTTTATAGTCTAGAGAACTGACTGTTAATGTTCCAATATCCAGTGAATCCTCATCAGTCAAATGAATAATAATTTTTTGCTCGATCATTTAAATCTTAATTAATGAATGAAACATATCTTTGATCAGACAATACTTTAGCCATGTCTTTTAGTTTTAACGCAGAAGTATAATATCTGCAGTTCTCCTTGGATATTTCAAAGTTTTTAGGATTTTCATTATTGTTTCTCTCTTCAAGGCAGGTATTGAATAACTTTGTTAAAACAGCCCCAATAGCTTTTTCAGATCCATGCAGTTTTGGAAGAATTTTTTGTTTGATCTGAGCATCAAAATACCTCTCCCAGTTATCCCATTCCCCTGGAGAGTTTTCATATCTCCATGCAACCATCATAAATCTCAAGATTTCATTAATTACTCTAAAACCAAAGTCAAATCCTGAAATTTTTAGAATTTCTTGTAATTCCGTGAGTTCTTTTGCTAAAATTTCCCATAAACAATCATTACCACAAGTAATTTCAGACAATATTTCTTTTAAATCATCAATATTTAATTTAGAAATATCTGAACCTTCCAATGGAGATTGTAAGTAATCAATATCTCCCTTAAAATCATCATATTCTTCTTTTAATGACATATAATCCCAAGCAGAGACTGTGTCAAATTCAATAGTATTTGCCCTATCTAATACTTTAGGTGAAAACATATACGTTGTTTCATCAACGTTAACAGTTCCGATTATAAAAAGATTACTTGAAAGTTTTAAAGGATATTTATTACCATATAATGGAATTTCCTCCCCACTTTCAATAGCAGATAGGAAATCTGCGAAGTATCTTTCGACATGTGAAAGATTCATTTCATCTAAAATTAAAAAGAAAGGTTCATTTAGATTTCTTACAGCTTTATTTATTAATTCATAAGCCGGAGTTGTCTGATATTTTTCAGTGATTACATTATAATAACCAATAGTATAGAAATTATCTACTACTTTTCTCTCACTACAGATACTAATTTTATTTTCTTCAGTAATTAAAGTTTTGGAAATTCGTTCAAATCGTAGAATTTTAACATATATTCAGATATAAAATAAAAATATTGGTGAATGTATAGGATTAAAAATGTTGTCTTGAACAGTTATTGTTTATCAGAATTGGTTACATAAGGCTGGTCAAAACACAAATAAGAAATGTTAATGTCACCAGATATAGTAAGTGATAACATGATAATAAATGTCGGCGGAAGAACAGATATAGTGAACTACTACACACCATGGCTACTGAACAGGCTTAGTGAAGGATATGCATATTCAAGAAATCCATTTGCAAGAGAGAATGTTTACAAGTTAAGCTTAAAGCCTGAAGATGTGGATTGTCTTCTGTTCTGCTCCAAAAACTACCAACCTATACTGAAACATATAGGTGACATTGATGAAAAGTACAATATATTGTGCAACTACACGATTACTGCATACGGCAAGGACATAGAACCGAAAGTCCCATCAATAAATCATTCTATTAAAACGTTGAAACGATTATCTGATATTGTTGGTAGCAATAAGATTCTCTGGAGATATGATCCGATACTTCTTACTGAAAAATACCCTGTTGAAAAACATTTGGAAACATTCGAGTATATGGCCGAAAAGATATCACCTTTTGTTTACAGATGCATATTCAGCTTTGTTGATATGTATAAGAAAGTTGAAGAGAACATGCCTGAAATAATTCCACTTACTGAAAAAGATAAAGTGAAGCTATTGAAAGGGATTGGTGAGATATCAGAGAGATATAATCTTTACACTCAATCATGTGCAACAAATGAAAGCTATGAAAAATATGGTATTCATGCAGCAGGTTGCACAACTCGGGAAATTTTAGAACAGGCACACAATGTAGTTTATAAAAATGTTAAAGGAACTGGAATTAGAGAAAACTGTCACTGCATTCCCTCACGGGATATAGGAGCATATAATTCCTGTTTAAGTGAATGTAAATATTGCTACGCTAATCGAAAACCTGAAATTCCAAAAAATGTTATAAAATTGCATGATGAGAAATCGCCATTGTTGCTTGGACATCTTAAGGAAAATGATAAACTAATTGAAACAAATGTAATAAGGTATATTGAGCCAAAACAAAAAACTTTATTTGATTTTTAAATTAAAAATTTTCTTTGGATTATGTTTCATATTTAAACAAACCAATTTCATCCTTGAATCTATTTTTTATTTCTTCAGTAGTTATTTCATTGTTTTTAAATTTTTCATACAATTTTAAAAAAGCTACGGATGTAATAATTAGTGTTTCATATTTTTCTTCTGCTTTTTTTATAGTTGTTTCATCAACTTCCTCACGTTCATAAGGGTTCTTTTTAATAAATGTGTTAATTATTAATAAAGGTTTAATTATTTCTTCTTTATTATTTTCATCTAAATAGTCCTCCCTATCGGTAACATGATCATCTAACTGTGCAAGATGTCCTTTTTTTACATTGCTATTAACACCTTTTATTTCACCAATAAATGTAATATCATTAAATTCTATTAGAAAATCTTCTTTATAAACATCTTTAAATTCAGATAAATTGTAATTAAGCATTTCTTCTAACATTTTAAAAACAATTTTTACTAATGGTTTTCCCTGTTTATACAATATTGATTTGTAATAATTATTTTCTTCAAGTTTATTTTCTGCAGTGGTAATTTTTTCTTCTAACAATTGTATTTCTTGTTTTCTTTGTTCTATAAATAATTTTTTTTCTTCATCATCAAACATTTCAATTTCATCAAACCAATCGGGGATATCAATAATCTCTTTGGGTTCAATTTCTTTGATAAAATGAATAATGTTATTATTATTTTCTAAATTTAAAGTAGTATAAATTATATTTTCATGTTTAATTGTTGTTGCATTATCATTAGTATTTTTAGTGATTATTTCACAAGAGTCTATATTGATATCTAAATAAAAATCAGCAGTTAATTCAACATTGCCAATTTTTGTTTTATTTTTTTCAAATATTAATTCGAAAGGAGGTGAATTAAAATATAAATTTAAAAATTTATAAACCATGTTAATTTTATCTTTGATTCCTATCTTGTCAATATATTTGTTTTGAGGCAATAAGATAATAACTTCGCTTGAATATGGTTTTTTTAGACGTTTGCTTATTGAACTAAAATCATTAGCTCTTGCAAACATATTATTGGCATATTTAAATATACTAGGTTCATTTAAACTAATTAAATTATAATCAAATGTATCAAATGCTTCAAAATGAGTTATTTGATTAATTTTTATGTCTGGAAAATTATCTCTATTTATTGGAGGATATTTTATTAATTGAATTTTTTGAACCATAATTACCTATTTATTTTTACATTATCATTAATTTTTCTACAAGAGTTAGAATATTCCATTAAAAAACTTACAGTTCATAAAAATCATTTTTCATATTCCACCCACATTAATTTTATTACTTATTTTATATAAAAAATATAATAAATAATATAATAAAATATATGAAATGATTATTATGGGAATTACTGATTACATTAAAACTAGACTACTGAATAATAGGGTGGAACAGTACAACACCAAGCGCAGCTATTGGGGTGAAGATGAAAGACAACCTAGAACTGATGGAATCAATACTGGCCTTGACTTGCCAGATGCACTTCCCCCAGTTATTAATAAAACAATAGCTAATGCTCGTTATGCTGTTAAACTTGACGGTTACACTTCAGGTATCTTAAAAAACAGAATTGATAAAGCTAATGTTAATATGGTGCTTGTTGATAAGGAAAATAAATTATCTCAAGAGCAGAAATTAACTTTAATTTTATGGGCCAGAAAAATTGACATTTCTCAAGTAGCTAAAAATATTCTGCAGGGTGGAATGGTTGATGGTGAAGGCCTAATTAAACCTGTGCAGCGTTGGGACAAAGGCATTGGCAAATACATTAAACCAGTATTTTTAGAAATAGGTGCACACGGTTATGGCCTTAAAAAAGAGTTTAATGATGATAATGAAGTGCAGCTATACCTTCATGAAATGCCTAAGGATATTGTTAATGGATCTCCAGAAGAGTTTGATAATTATGTTAGTGTCGAAGAGGGAACATTAACTGTGAAATATGAACCTGAAGAGGTTATTAACTTCATGTATAATGAAATTTATTGTGAAGCTCAAAGCATTATCCTAAATTGCCTTGATGATATATACCACAAGTGTAATTTGGAACGAAATCAAGTGGAACGTATCAACAAGGATAATATTATTGAAGTTAAACCTGCAATGGATGCAAACGGGCAACCTTATATCACTGAACTTTCATCCACTGCTAAGGAAAATCTTTATGCTGATTATGGAACTACTGCTGGAAGTAATGTAGCTATTGTACCTCCAGGAATTGAATCTAAAATACTTGGGGGAAATAACTACCAATCAGACTATACCAGACAAACTGAAATATTTAGGAATAATATTTTAAGAACTTTTGTAACTCCTCAGTCACAGGCAGGTAATGAAAAATCTAATCAGAACGTGGCTGAGTACATTAACGATTCAGCTATTACAGGGTTCATTGTTAATGTGGCCAACGACCAGAAATGGGTGTTAAAGTATTGCAATCAGCTATTGAACTTGCAATTGGAGTTAATGGGCATCAGTGAAACTTTAGATATTTACTTCAGCTATTCAAGAGATGATGTTTTAAGATACATTATGGAACTTTCTTCCGAAGGTGATGAAATCTATAAGAATTATCTAAGTAACTTTGAAGAGGAACAGCCTGTTGGTGAAAGGATTGTAACTGAAAGTGGTGTTGAAGTATAATAAATATTTATATAAAATAAGTAATAAAATATATAATAAATAATATAATAAAAAGTGATAATGATGAGACATGAACTTTTTGAAGTTGGATCCTATGACTACTCCGACCTGGATGATAGACTTGACAAACCTGTTGAATGGACTGAAGATGACCTAAAGCTAATAGCTGAAAACTACCGTGGAGGAATTCCACTAACTTCAGAGCATGACAATATCTATGTGGGCATCGGAAATAATATTGAATATGAGGAAGGAAAGCTATTCATTGAAGTTCCGGACGAACTGGATATGGGAGGAAAAGGCCTATCTCCTAAAGTTGATGTCTTATTAAAAGATAAAGGAGATTCATTTGGAATTGATACTATGAGCTTAATAGACGTCGGTGTAACTAAAAACCCTAGAAAAATTACCTTATTGAATTCTGAAATAACTGGAGAAACCGGTGCAACAGGAAATCCAAATCCTGCACCACAAGGACAACCTCAGCCTGCACCTAGCAAAGATGCTAATGTCGCAACTAGCTTGCTTTTAGAAAAGCTTCAAGGTAAGGATGCAGAGATTGGAAAGCTTCAGGATGAAATAAATAATCTTAAAGAAGAATCTAAAAAATATGATGAGATTAAAAAAGCTATTGAAGAAAATAAGGAATTTATAGATTCTAAAGACGATATTTTAAAAGAATTATCTGAATTAAGAAAAGCTGAAAATGAAAGGAAAATAAAAGAGTACGAAGCTAAATACAACTTTAACTATAATGAAAACGCACAGGATAAAGAGATAATTGATAAGCTATTATCTGGTGATGTTGATATGGAATTAATGGAAAAATTGGCTGAAAGAAGAATTAAAATTGAAGCTAGTAATGACGGTTCAACTCCTGGTGGTCGCAACCCTTCAAACTCTGGTGATGTTGGAGAAAGTGGTGAAACTGGCAGCACTGGAGATGAAAATGCACCATCCTTTACAACTCGTGAAGAATATAATAAGATATTGAAGGATATGGGTTTTAATCGTACCAGAATTTAGCGATGATGGTGCTTTATTGCTTTTCACCGGAGCTAAAATTTTTGATATGTAGGAAAACTCGTTATTCAATGGGGAAGTGTTTGGTGTTTTCACTTCTCCTAAAATATCGTGCATTGAAACCCTTAATGCCTAATTAAAGGGGGACAAGCCCCCTTTTAATTACCCACGAATGCCAATGCAAACAAAATAAAGTTTACCAAACTTAACCCCGAACCGACCGCTAAAGGGTCGGTTCTTAAATTTGACAAATTCATCTATTCCAAATCCATAAACTCGGAACAGGGGGACAAGCCCCTGTTCCTCGGACTTGACAAAACAATTATTGTCAGGCCTATAGTATGGCCTTTCGCTTACGCTCAAGGCGTCCAGTCCTCGCTCACGCTCGGACGGAACATAATCTTTTATTAGTTGTTTACATACACAACCCATATAAGAGTCGATTGCATCCTATAGTATTGCTCGCCAATTCTATTCACCCAGGCCTCCCACAGATGCCTCCCTTCGGTCGGCATCGGGTCGGCCTGGGCGAATTGGCTCGCTTATAACATTGGTATGGCAAGGTTGCTCTGGTCTGGAAAATCAATAAATATTATTCTTCTTGTTCTAATTCGCTTTTAATTTCTTCCAATCTGCATAGCAGGTTATAATATATGTCATTTTTCACACAATAATCTTCCAAATCCCAATCATTACGGGCCATTCTATGAATTTCTGTAAAAACAGTTATTACTTCAAGGAAATCCAATTTTTCTTTAGTTACATCATAAGAAGTTATTCCATACTTTTTCTTGATTATTTGTACATTATCCGGATACTCGACATCGATAATGTCATAGACATATAACAAGGCTGCAAAATCCCTTGGATCCATTTCAGGATAATGTTCTCGATTATTAACATATTCATCAAACATTGGTTTATAGTACAAATAACAATCTATGATTTCCAACTTTTCTTCTCTAGTAAAATCAGTTCTGCGTGTTTTTGGAAATTTATAATGTTCAGGGAATTTTATTCTTCGTTTCATATTTATCAATTTGAACTTATCAACAAATAACATTATTGTGATATTGATATACTGAAATAGCTATTGTAATCGTTAATGTTAATGTTGAATCCTGTTGTACTATCATCGTAAATGTCCCCACAATATAATCATCTTAAACATAAGTTAATTAAGTAAAAGAAGAAAAAAATAATATGTATATGGATTAAAAGTTTCATAGGAAGAATTTGAATTGAAGTAAGAGTTGGGTTATAAAATGAACGAATTACAATCACTATCACAAATATTTAATAAGAGGATATTCAGAATACCTGACTATCAACGAGGCTATGCATGGCAAGGCCAACAACTTCGTGATTTTTGGGAAGACATAGTTAACCTTCAGCCTGATAGATACCACTACACCGGACTTCTATCACTAAAGAAACTGAATCAAGAAGAAAGCAGGAAACTAGGCAATGATGATTCATGGCTCCTTGACAGTGGATTTGATGCATACCACATTGTTGATGGGCAACAGAGGCTTACAACCTTTGTGATAATGCTTAATGAAATTATCGAATTCACATGCAAATTGCCGGACAATAACGGCAAAAGCGATGATGAGATATATCTTGGATTTGATAATATAAGAGACATCAAAGCAAAATACATCAGCAGGAAACGACCGCCAGAGAACCTTATCATCACCTATATGTTCGGTTATGAAAACGACAATCCGAGCGCAGAATATCTAAAATACAAAGTGCTCGGTCAGGAGTATGGCGGCACTATCAAAGAGACTTATTATACAAAGAATCTTAAGTATGCCAAAGAGTTCTTCGGGAAAGAACTCCAGGCGCATTACGAGAAAAAAGGAATAGAAGGAATTAATGATTTGTATCGGAAACTCACATTGAAGCTCATGTTCAATATCCATGAAATAAAAGATGACTATGATGTGTTTGTCGCTTTTGAGACTATGAACAACAGAGGTAAGAGACTGACTAATCTCGAACTTTTAAAAAACCGCCTTATTTATTTGACCACACTCTACTCAAACGATATATTTGACGAAACAAACAAAATCGCTTTGAGGCAACGTATTAACGAAGCATGGAGTGAGGTATACTATCAGCTTGGAAGAAATGAGAATAATTTACTTTCCGATGATGAATTCCTTAGAGCTCACTGGATTATGTATTATTCATATTCCAGAAAGCGTGGAGATGACTACATCAAATTCCTATTAAGAAAGTTCTCGCATAAATCCATTTTCGAGAACATCATTGAAGTTGATCCCGATGAAGAGGAGCCTACAGTTTTAATCTCTAATCAGCAGGACGATGATGATATGGAAATAGTTTCATCACAGAAAAGTGTGACAGACGAGTTCCTACAACCTGAAGAAATAATAGATTATGTGAACAGTCTCAAAGAGACTGCAGAGTATTGGTATTATACTTTCTATCCGGAAAAATGCTCAGATATAACAGAAGAAGAGCAAGTGTGGATAGAGAAATTGAATCGTATTGGTATCGGATACTTCAGACCTATTGTTGCTGTTTCCTTGATTCCAAAGCTTGGATATTCCAAAGATGAGAGAATCACATTCTATAAGGCTGTAGAAAGATTCATATTTATCGCATTCCGTATGGCAATGTATCAGTCCAGCTATAAGAGTAGCGATTATTATCGTAAAACACGCGAAGTGTACATGGAAAATATGTCTCTTTCTGATGTGACAGAAGATCTCATAAATACAACAAATGAAAATGCGGCGGATGCTGTGAGAGTTTTCGTTACAAGAATGAACAAACGGTTTATCTCGCAGGATGGTTTTTATAGTTGGAGAGAGCTTCGCTATTTCCTATACGAGTATGAGTATTCACTGGCATCAAAGTATAAGCTCGACAAGTTGTCATGGGCTGATTTGACAAAGGTTGTAAAGGACAAAATTACGGTAGAGCATATTTTGCCTCAGACACCAACAAAACTATACTGGCGTAACAACTTCAGACAGTTCACACCAGAAGAAATTAAGACTCTGTCCGCATCATTGGGTAATATGTTGCCACTATCTCAGAGCATCAATTCAAAGCTGCAAAATGACAGTTTTGATGACAAAAAGGCCAGAGGATATTCGAATGGATGTCATTGTGAAGTTGAAATCTCCAAAGAAGATTCCTGGGATGCAAAACACATTTATGACAGGGGAATGAAACTCCTATCCTTCATGGAAACTCGCTGGGATTTCAAATTTGAAGACACAAAACAGAAAGAAGAACTGCTCCATATTTCTTTTGTAAACGATGGAAGGGATATACCTCCGGAAATAACTGAGGAGAACATTACAGATATTATTATTCCATCAAACGACGAGAATATGGATGCAAGAGATCATGTGACTGCACTTATAATGGGTTGGGCTAGTGTAAAGGATGAGGCTGGAGAAATACATCTCAATCCAGACCGCTGCACTAAACTTTACACCAGATTCACCACAGATGTTATGAGCGGGATTCTTCCTGACGCTAAGGATGCCAAAAGCGGTTGGGAAACAAGAAACCATTACTTTTATGAAATTGCTAATACAGATGAAGGAAAACTGTACCTTAAAATGGCTCTTAGCGCCGAGAATATTCCAGATGATTTAAAGGTGATTTGCGAAATAATCACAGAGCATTATCCTCCACGGGTGAAGAGGAAAAATTGGAAATGGAGGGTTCCATTTTCTACAAAACTCGTCGATGTTAGCAAATCAACAGATGAAGAAGTAATTTGCATACTGAATGACCTATATGCTGAGGCTATGCAGTTTGAAAAACAAGTTGTCGATATCATGAAGGAATAATAAGAGACAGTCATCCATTCTGTATTCCGCGCTACTCCGGATTCGCACACAATTTTCGTGAGGAATCTTCTCGAAGATGGTATGATTCATCAACCGTTTGATTGTATCACTTGGTTTAGATTCGAATGTTTTGTAGAGTAATATTCAAAACTATATAAACTTTATCAAATAAATAATTAATTATTTAGTAAAGAAGGTAAAAATTTATGATAGAATCTTATATAAAATCTGGGAAAATTGTTTCCAAGATTCGCAGCGAAGCTTCAAAAATGATTACTGATGGGGCTTTGGTTATAGACTTAGTAAATTATGTAGAAAGTGAAATTTTAAAATCCGGTGCTGAAATTGCATTCCCATGTAACGTGTCAATAAACGAAATTGCAGCACATTATACTTCCCCTGCAAGTGATGAAACTAAATTTAAGGCAGGAGACATGGTTAAATTGGATTTAGGTGCAATGGTTGATGGATATATTGCAGATTCTGCTATCACTGTTGTGGCAAGTGGAAATATTGATGAAAATTACACCCAAGATGAAATTAACTTGCATGAAGAAATAATCGAGGCATCAGATGCTGGTCTTGAAGCTGCAATCGCAACCGCAAGAGCAGGAATTGAAGTATCAAAAATTGGCGCTGCAGTTCATGAAGCAATTTCAGAATACAAATTAAACCCTATTTTTAATTTAACAGGACACAGTCTGGAACAATATAATTTACATGCAGGAATCTCTATTCCAAATTATGACAATAATGATGGCTATATTTTAGAAGAAGGTCAAGCAATAGCTATCGAACCATTTGCAACAAATGGCGAAGGCATTGTAAATGACGCTCCCGGCCAATATATCTTCTCATATATTGCAAACAAACCATTCAGAATGAGGAGTACACAAAAGGTTCTAAAATATATTCAACACAACCACCAATACGTTCCGTTTTCAGGCAGATGGATTACTGACGAGTTTGGCGAGAGAAAAGGAGCGATAGCATTAAAACAGTTATCAGATGCCATGGCAATTTATCCATATGCTCCGCAACGTGAAAAGCAAGACTGCTTTGTAAGTCAAAAAGAGCATACCGTAATCATCGAAAAAGAAGGCTGTACAGTTACAACAATCTAGAAGAGATTCACTCTCTTCAAACACCACACTCTCATTTTAAAAAAAATATCCCTCTAAAAATAATTATATAAATTAAAATTTCAATGAAAAAAAAGAAAAAAAGAAAGAAGATTTAGTTTAAATCGAATGTTTTGTAGAGAATTATTCAAAATGCATTTTAAGAGGTAAAAAAATGGATAACATAGTGTTTAAAGATTGTGAATATCGTTTCACTGAAAACAATGAATTATACTGTAAGAACAAAACGGGCACAGACATAACCTGCGATAACTGCAAAGAAAACATTCACTTGAACTGTGACAACTTCAGTCCGAAAAAAGATTATTGCTTGAAATTTTTCAAGGAAAATATAAGTGAAGTAACTGAATGCCAAGAAAAAACAGTGTTCAATGATAAAGCATTGTCCCGAAAGTGGAGTAATTAGTTATGGTCAATCTTGTCTGAAATGTAATGTTTGTTAGGTATCGAAGTGCAGGAGAGAACAAAATCCGAATCTTGAATCGTTAATGTTAATAATTATTATATACAAGATATTATCATTGAATTGAATATTGGGTGTTTTTATGGGAAGTATTAATGGAATGTCATGTTCGCACTGTGATTTTAAAATAATTCTTGAAGGTATTGATAGCTTCTATGTAGACCATAATACTGATGAACTTATAGAATACATACTATTAATGATGACAAGAATTGATGAAGATAATAAAATGTCCGGACATATTGAGAGAACATATTGTCCTGATTGTGATAAATTAATTAAAACATATATAATTGCGGAATCAAAATATTCAGAAGAAGAATCCATAAATAAACTTGAAGAAATAATTAAAAATTCAGATATTAATGATAAAGAACAAATTAAGTTTTATTCTGGTTTTGAAGGGGAAAAACCAAATAAGTTTATTAAAAAATTCATGAAAAATGAAAATATTTTGTCAATAGTTCTTTATGAGCCTTTTGATGAAAATTCATTCTATGAAGACTCTGACAGTAATAGCAAAATTAATTGCCCTCAATGTGGTAAAAGATTATATCGAAATTTTCATGGAATAAAATGTCCAATTTGTGGAAATTATCTTGATTTTGGATTTAGTGCAATGCTTGATTAACTTTAATTTTGTTTAAAACTAAAATAAACCATTCACCAATAATCTTTTTTTATTACTTTTTTTATTATATACTTTATATAAAATAGATAATAAAATATTAATCATGACATTGCAAAAGAAATTACAAATCAATATTGTCATGAGCAATTACAACCAGAGGAGCAGTAGCTATTCATCAAGCTATGATTATATCTTCCTGGATAATTTAGCAAGCAGTTCATACTCAAATTATTTCAGAAGTGATTTGAAAAACCTGAAGATCAAAACCACTAATGGTACTGAATGTCAATTATTATACCTTCCAGCTTATGGATCACAAGGCGCAGCAATACTTGCAAGAGTTCCTGTTGGCCAAATCTCACAAACCACAAAGCTATTGCTGGACGTCTATGATACAGGAACAACCTTCAATAGCACTTTATCAACAGGTAATGAAGTATTAATGTTTGATGCAAATTCTGATACATACTCACAATTTTTCATGAATTACTTAGGTTTATCATCAAACAATGACTCAACAGACGGAGGTCATTTCTTAAGAGCCAGATTTGTTCCTAACCTTGAAGGAACTTCCCCAACTGATTTGTTTACCACATTTGCTTCAGGTCAACCATTAGCCAACAATCGTGTTGTTGTAGCCAGATTCAAATACATTAACGGTAATGTTTTTGTTAATGATAATGCAACATATCATGGTTCAACCATTGGAGGTATCATGATGCAAATTGATGGAACTCTTTCACCTGATGAGCCTAATGTAAAAGCTACCGTCAACTATTGGGGCGGAGAAAAAGATTATTGCATGTTCACTGGTGCTAAGACTTTAGTATTAGCCAGTTCATTTGATGCTTACAATCAGGGAAGTGATGAAGAGGGAAACTGGAAACAATATCATTTTCATGATCGTGTGGGAACAGGAACATCGAATACATCAGATTATCTTGAAGGATTCAGCAGAAATAATCCAACTAAAATTTATCAATCCAATTATGCTGAGATTGAAGTTTCTCCAACATTGTATGCTACAACGGACTTTGAAGATTTCAATTATGTTGATTTGAAATGGATGATGGTATTTCCATCACCATTATTCGCAGCTAATGGAATTCCGCAGGTGACAGTAACAACAAGGGATAAAATGGGCATTCGATTATATAAAGGAAGTCATGAATATACCAAAGCCTACAAAGGCTCGACGTTAATGTGGAATGCTGATGATAGTGACATGGACGATACTGGACTTCATATTCCAGATAAAATAATTAACCATAATTGGGATTGGGTGTTTTAAAATGATTATTGATTATGATGTAAATTCAACAATTGGACATGGCCGTGGATATCCGATAGGCCTTGAACATACAGAGAAAATGGACGTAATAGCTTGTCTTTTAGATGAGGGCGAAAGGACATACGTTAATGATGAACATACGGCTTGGATTTGTTCCAATCAATGTGCAGTCGGCGACATGGTGACTTTAGACATGTCCTCAACTATGGAACATACAATAGTTAGGAAAGCCCAGGCAGGCGAACTGGCCTTTGGCTATCTATTAGGTAAAGTCCAGGTTAAAACATCTGGATTAACATTAGTTGCTGTGGCCGTGTTAGGTGATGTATTCAGATTGAAACTCAAAAGGCCAGTAGCTGAAGATATATTGCCTAATACCAGAATCTACATTGACAGTGACGGTGAATGTAATCCTGTGGAAGGTCATGACTTAAGGTTATTGTCAATCGTTAATCTTCAAAATAATGAGGATACTGATTACATTAGAGTTTATCGTCAGATGTCTGAGGTTGAAATGTATCCGGAATCTCAGAACTGTATTGATCTTGGCGATTGTAATTTTGAACAGGATGAAATAACTCATGTCGTTAATATGATTGTGCCTTCAGAGTCAAACATCATGGCGCAGGCCAATTATGTCAAGGATGCAGACGGTGTCACCTATTGTGAGCTTCCTGATGTAGCTATTGTCAATAACGTCCGTTTCGTATGGGAAGACAACAAACTCTACATGGAATGGGAAGGATGTGATGACGGCCAAAATGTATATTTTATATAAAATAAATAATAAATAATATAATAAAATATATAATAAAAAATATAATATCATAATGAGGTTTATAACATGACCATAAGGAAACTGGTAGGAACTCTGGA
Organism: Methanobrevibacter thaueri; assembly: GCF_003111625.1. Taxonomy (NCBI): domain Archaea; kingdom Methanobacteriati; phylum Methanobacteriota; class Methanobacteria; order Methanobacteriales; family Methanobacteriaceae; genus Methanobrevibacter; species Methanobrevibacter thaueri. Next base: position 51,807 of record NZ_MZGS01000028.1, read on the forward strand.
AAACAAAGGCCCGTACATTGACCAGTCAACAGGCCACTGGTTTTACTGGAACGGCACTAGATATGTTGATAGTGGCTATCCTTACGCTGTAAAACCCATTATTGAATTTAAAATCGAAAATGGAATATTATATTACTCAATTACTTGGGAGGCACAATGAAATACATAAAATACTTTGAAACAATCAAAGAGTACGAGTCCTGGATGAAAGTAGAAGAAAACGCTGAAGAGGTATACCAAAGCGAAGAAAAGATTTGTGTTGACGGAATAATTCTCAGCCACACATACAAAGAGGAGGAAATTTAAATGATTTATGAATTCTTGGAGCGAAACAGAAAGGACATTGACATTTTAACTTCATTTCTTGTTACAGCCATTCCAATTGTCATGCTCTATTCAGAAGCATTAGGAATTACTGAAAATACAATTCCTTACTGCATTCTCATGATAATCTTAGGAATAGCTAGTCATTACGCAAGTAGGATAAGGGGTGAAGGAGATGTTGAAGACGCCAAACAAAAAGCTAAAAGAGTATTGGGATTCCTTGAAGAAAAATAAGATTCTTTGGAGGATATTGTTATCATGAACAGAATAAAAAAGAAGATATTCATATGTAACTTTACCAAAACAATTTCAAGTGCTGTTTTAACAGCAATAGCCATCAACATTATCATGACCAATGCAACAAAGTATGCTTTAATTGAAGGACTATTGCCATTTACATTAGCCATTGTTATTGTCGCATTAATTGACATTTATGAGTATAGATGTGAAAAAGAGGATAAGGTTAATTTGGATGAACTGGAAGATAGAATCGAAAAGTTGGAAGGTAATGTAGATGGTGAAAGGTAAGATTCTAATTGCGGTCCCAACATTTGAAAATATCAAACCGCAATGTTTCAAAAGTATTTATGGCCTTGTAAATCCTAAGGATTTTAATCTTTATTTCGATTATGTGAAAGGATATGACTGTGCACGTGCAAGAAACGAAATAGCAAAACTTGCAATCAAACATGACTTTGACTATGTGTTAATGGTAGATTCAGACGTTAGTGTACCAAAGGATGCTCTTGTTAAGCTATTGGAATGTGAAACAGACATTGCCCTAGGTTGGTATTTCAAGAAGAGAACAAGAACAGATGAATCCGTTATCTTTGATTTTGGAAAAGACTTCACAGGTGAAAACATGATTTATGCAAAAACATTGTCAGAACTTAATGATCCGTTTGAAGTTAAAGGTGGTGGACTTGGAATCAGTCTCGTTAATGTTAATGTCTTTAGAAAAATGGCATATCCATATTTCAAGTATGTAATCTATGATAATGACACAATATTGTCTGAAGACTTGTATTTCTGCAGTGAAGCAAGAAAATACGGAATGAATATCAAATGCAACCCAAATGTAAAAGGTGACCACATATACGAAGTGTTAATGTAAAATAGGTGATGTTAATGTCAAATCAAATAGTTTTATTGGAAGCAAGAAAAGAAGTCACTACTTTTCTCCTGGATGATGGAGATATAACATCAAAGGAAGTAGTGACTGAAACTGGTCAAGATATCGGCTATGAATACACTGCTAAACTCTATCCTGAAGATACAGTTGCAATTTCTCCAAATTCAAAGATAGGAAAAGAAATGGTGAAAAAATACACCGGAGATAATGATGAAGTGCCAATAGGCATAATCGTTAATGATCCAGTAGTTATGGACAATGGCCAGAGAAAAGCTAGTGTGTTAGTGTTAGGCCAACTATACAGACTCAAACTAGCCAGTGGCATTACTGACATTTCACCAGCAGATAAAATCAAATTAAGTGAAAATGGAGCTATTAAAGATTCTTCAGGTGACTTTATAGCTTTACATCCAGTGCCAGATTCAGATGAATACAATTACGTTAATTGTTTTAAAATAGCTAGTTCTGGAAGTACAGGTGAAACCGGTGCTAAAGGTGACACCGGAGACACAGGACCTGCAGGACCAAAAGGAGATACCGGAGCAACAGGTGAAACTGGTCTGAAAGGAGATACAGGAAATACGGGAGCTACTGGTGCAACCGGAGCAAAAGGTGATACTGGAAATACAGGAGCAACCGGCGATACTGGAGCTAAGGGAGACACTGGAGATGATGGTGAAAGTATTGATGTATACAAAGACAATGCCCACAGACAGATAATATTCTCAGGCGTAAATACAAGTGCTACTATTTATTTCGATGAAATCACCGGACCAAAAGGCGATACAGGAAACACTGGTGCAACCGGAGCGACTGGAGCTACCGGTGATACTGGGGCTAAAGGCGATACTGGTGCCACAGGAGCAACCGGACCAGTCAATCTTGCAAGTAGCTTGGATACTACTGATACAACCAATGCCATTAAAAATGCACCGGTAGCTACAGCTATTGAAAACTTACAAACAAGTATTGGAACAATAACATCCACACAAACTGCTAACTTAAATCTATTGGGAGCTAACTAAATGACTTTTACACCACCGGACTTTTCACAGATTCTAGCCAATGAACAGACAATGAATTCAAGACTGACAACATTAAGAAATAACTTAAGAGCAGGATTAACAAGTGCCGGAATAAGTTATAGCCAATCCGATACCATTAATCAGTTAATAGACAGGTACGAAATTCTTCCAATATTTAAAACAGACGTTAATGTTAATCCAAACACTGCCGGAAAACTTGGAACATTATATAAGATGGCAAACATCAGTGCCGCATCATGGTCAAGTTCCAACAACGGAAAATATCATGTTGCATATACAAATGACACCACTCAAGACCAGTTCGAAGAAGATGGGTGGTACTATACAGCAGCATTCGGCAAATTCATAACAACACCAGGAACTTTCTATTATGGTGACAATAACGGATGGAGAATCGAATCAGAATATGATATAACCGACGGATGGAACGGATTGATGGGAATAGGTTTTCTAATAGATGCAAATTACAGTAAATCCGGTTTGGTTAAAGATTACAATGCTGACGGATATACAGGAACATTCATAGGTTCAGTTGGAGGATATCCGGGAGTTTTTTCACTTGACAGTGGATGGGGATTGGAGAGAAGTTCAGTATATGATGAGGATCATCCATTCGCCAAAGGAACAATGATACTAGAAAAAGGTGATGACTATGAGTTGAACTATCTTTTCAAAAACACAAATGGTGTTGAACTGCTGTCAGGAACATGGGATCCGTTTGACACATGGAATTCAGATGAAATAGTATTTGGAGCATTCGGATCTGATGGCTACAAATCAAACAGCCATACTACATGCAATACAAGGGCAACCAGAATATATTATGAACCGGAATAGGAGGATGTTAATGTGAGCATAGCCAGCAATGTTATTTTAGAAAACACAAGACTCGGAACTACCAGAACAAAAATCAGAAACAAACTGACAGAGTATAATATCTGGTGGGACAATTCACTGACAATATTTGAACTTGTTGAAAGACTTGTTCTGATGTTTGCAGTGACAGTATTGAGCACTGTAAAGTCAAATATAGTTACTCCCGGAGGATTTGAGTATAGTGTAACATTGGAAGATGATGGAGTTCCGGTTGACTGGTGGATTAATGGAGTTCATAGCACTGTGAGAACAGATGCTAATGGAAAATCAGCAATTACAGTACAATATGTTCAGGATGCAACAGGAACTGTTGTTTGTAAAGTTGGAAAAAAGGAAGTCATAAACATTAATTATTCCTGCGTTCCATTTGAAAGTTTTTCAGATTACGCATGGAACTATGAACCAGAAAACTTTGACATTGTAAAATATCCAACAAGCATTTCACACACATTCAACATAGGCGAGGTGAATTATTCTGAAGTGTTTAATCTTGCAAAGGACGTTGGAAGTTCAAGCGTTGTAATGGCAATACCAAAAGTGTATGCCAACGGTATTGGAGGCACTAACGGAATCCATATTGAAGTAGCACTTTATCAGAAAAAGGACAGCAACCAAGGATGGGGAGATGCCATTGCATTAGTCAATTCAAAATCATTAAGCCATTACAGAGATACAAAAATCCTGGAACTGGGAGCATATCCTGGCAATAAAGGATTGAAATATTCAACATCAGATCATGTAGTAAGAGATTTGAATGTCAGTTCAGGGCAACTGACTTTGGATTCACAGCTCTATTATTTTGACTTGTATTATGACAACGGATATGTCAAAGCAACAATAAGGGCAGGAACAACTAATGTCTATACTTATGAAGGAGATGCAAGCGATAAGATAACATTTGACACTTTCTATCCTGCAGTAATGATTTATGATGCTGGAGGACACATCCAATTTGAAAGCATAGAAGTTGAACCATGGACACATGAGGAGGAATAAACATGGCAGATAAAGAATGGATAACAATCGGAAGAGTAGTAGGTGATACGGGAGAAAAAGGAGATACTGGTGATGCATTTACATATGAAGATTTCACACCAGAGCAACTGGCAGGATTGAAAGGTGAAACCGGTGATACAGGGCCAGCAGGACCAAAAGGTGATACAGGTGATAAAGGAGAAACTGGTGCGAAAGGTGATAAAGGCGACAAAGGTGAGACTGGAGCAACTGGAGAAAAAGGAGACACAGGACCTAAGGGAGATACTGGAAACACAGGAGCTACTGGAGATACTGGACCGGCCGGGGCGACTGGGGACACTGGAGCTACTGGTACTGCTACTACTATTAAAGGCTCGTATAACACTTACCATGAATTAATTGCTGCACATCCAACAGGTAATCAAGGAGACAGCTATATAGTCAACGGCTCTCTTTATGTTTGGAATGGGAATGATTGGGAAAACATAGGAAACATAAAAGGAGAAAAAGGTGATACTGGAAGCACTGGACCTAAAGGAGATATTGGTGCAACTGGGCCTAAAGGGGATACTGGCGATACCGGTGCAACTGGAGCTACTGGTCAGGGCAGTGATGAGGAAGCAGGATGGAAACTGCCTGTAGATCAGATATTAACTACAACAACATTACCGACAGGTGTTAGTGCAGGTTATCGTGTAGCTATTTGTACAAGTTCAGTTATGGCCATTAAAGAGTATAATGGAACTTCCTGGGAAACTGAATCTCTTGATCCGTATTCTGTGATACCATTAAAGCATTCTGGAAGCATACAGATGTATTTGGCAAAATCAACGGGACCGGTCTATATGGGTGTTGAATATGGCGTCTTTGGAAAGTTTAGGTTCATGACACAGGCAGCATATGATGCATTAAGTAGCTATGATAATGATACAATTTATTTTGTAAGAAGTTCATAAGTGATATTATGGAATTGTCGGATGAAATGTTAACAGAAATTAGCTATGTGCAAATTTCAAAATATAGAGAAAAAGTAATGAAGTCTTTAGATGGTGATGTTAAAATACCTACTGCCATAGCTAATGATTCTGGGATTAGAACAAATCATATTTCAAAGGTATTGTCTGAATTAAAAGCACATGAACTAGTAGAATGTATTAATCCCGAAGTTAGAAAAGGTAGATTATACCGATTAACTGATAAAGGCGAGAATATAGTTAAAAATTTAGAATAAATATTATTAAACTTAGAAAGGAGGATACTAATATAAGTCATATTCATTGTGTTTAATGAATTAATAGTATAATTTAAATAAGGTTAGATTTAAATAAATAAAAAATTATATTATACTTCTAAAACTTATACTACAGGTGATACTTATGAAATCTAAATTTTCTCCCAGATTTATAATTAGAGATTTTTTTAAATTTCATAGTGAAGATAAGGCTAAAATAATTGGAGTCCCGTTAATTATTTCATTTATTTTAATATTTTTTGTAGATATTAATATGGAGTTAGTTAATATTTTATTGGTATCCTTATCAATCTTCATAGGTTTCTTATTAAATTTAATGTTGCTTTCATTTAATTTGAAGGAAACTAATGCTAAATCAACTGAAGTTAATAGGGAAGAGTGGAATATTGAGAATTTTTTAATAGAATATCATGTTACACTTTCATTTGAAATTTTAATTACAGTTGTATTGGTTATAATTCTTTTATTAGCAACTTTATTGCATAAAAATTTCTTAATTTTATTTTCCAGTGATTTACTATTTTGGATTAGGATAATATTTAATTTTGCAGTTATTTTTTTAATTTCATTATTCTTTTTAGTAATATTTAGAGTGTTGAAATTCGGACATATTTTAATTAAATATCATCTTGAAAATTAATTTGAAGATCTATAAATATCATCAGCATACTCTTTTCCTTTTTTATGTATTGATTCAAATGTTCTATGGCCGTCATCCCCATCTTTTAATTCATCTGTGATGTCTCTAGCCGGAACAGCATTTTTAAGTTTATTAATAGTGAATGTTCTTTCAGAACCATGTAAATCAATTTCTAACTTTATATCTTCGGTTTCTAAATTATTTCCAATTATAGTATCGTATTCTTTTGATTCATCTGATTCATTATTTATTAAATTTTTTATCTTATTGACCAATGGTTTCCTATTATCTTTATTTATTTGTAATTTAAGTTCGACATATCCTTCTTCAGGTTCATATCCTTCTAATATGTCTAATTTATCAACAGGCAATTTATTTGAAATAAATCTTATTCTTTTTAGAACTCCTTGATTAAGATAAGTATTAATAATTTGTTCGGGTAAAAATGATTTTAATTCTAATCGTAAATTAGTATAAGAGTGGTCTTTTATGAAATTTCCGAACCATTCTTCGAAAAGTGTTTTAATCCCATCGGTACCTTTACTTTCTAAAATCAATAATCCTTGCTTGTTATTTTTAGGAATTTCAATATAAAAATAGTAAGGATTTAATATGCATTGGTCTTTTGAAATGATACGATCATCGGTATTGTCGGAAATATTTTTGACTGGGTGTTCTTTTCCTGAAGTACCATATAAAAATTCTCCAAAAAATATATTTTCATTTTCTGTGTTGAAATCTTTAATGAATAGTACTTTATTGTCTTTATCAAAATGAGAATTTTCTATATTATCACTAAAAAACTTGTATAATATTTCCATTATGGATTTAGGTTGTATATCGGGTTGTAAAGAACTATAATTAATTTTATCTAACACTACTTTTTCATCAGATTGCGTATTCCACAGTATAATATTATATGTTGATAAATTTATTTTTACCATTGACTTCTCACCATTATATTTTTATTCAAAATTCCTTTTAACTATTGATTTTAATTCGTCAACAGAATAATATTCGTTATTTAATTTTCTATGGAGCATAGCATGACAATTTGGACAAACTGGAATCAAATCAGTTTTATAATCTACTTCATAGTCTTCCTTAATTTGATTTAATGGAACAATATGATGCACATGAATGAATCCTTTTCCTAAATCTCCATACATTTTTTCAAATGATAAACCACAAACAGAACATTCACAACCATGATATTCAATACATTTTTTTCTTGCAAGAGGATTTCTTTCATACTTGTTAACTGTTATTGTTGTTACTGCACCTTCATGATAGTTTTCAGGTATGTCTGATTCAGGGTATATCATATTAGGAGATTCTAATTCAAAATATTTATCCATATATTCTGCTAAATTATCTGGAACTTTAACACCTTTTTGTGGCGCTGCATTTAATCCATTATCCTTAAGATATTCAATAGATAACTCTTCCCTATCTGCTCGTCCAAGTAATTTGAGCCGTGCACGCATATAAGATTTAGAAGTTTCATAATCATCGGGATTAGTCCAATAGTCTATATCTTCTGTGCACTCTGAAAAAGGCATAGATTCTTTTATTACTTCTGTTTTATACATTACTTTTTGAAATGGTTTTGAACAGTAGAGGTATACAATGTCTCCAACTTCAAATTTTAAACGTTGTTTCCAGTCCACATATCCATAGTCATCAAAAAATTTTGCATGATTATATATTAGGGGATTGGCTGGAATCATCCATATTTGCATTAGTTTCACCATTTTTTACTTAAATTTCAATTTTCTTTTTGAATGTATCATATGAATCTGATTCTGTAAATTTGACATCATTACCTAAAGCTTCAAAGTGTTTTTTACCACATTTAATTTTATAAGCTTCTTTAGGCCTATTTCCTAAGTATTCTATTGTTCCTTTAGTTTCAACAACAAAATACATTTTCTCTTCGCCTTCTTCACCTAACATTACGGCCCAATCAGGATTGTAATTTCCAATAGGGGTTTTGATTTTAAACCAACTAGGAAGTTTAGCGAATAGTTTAACTTCAGGGTCGTTATCTAATCTTTCAGCAAATGATTTTTCATTTTCACTGTCATAGATAATATAATCATAAACAGAGTGATCTGCCTTGATAAGATTCTTTTCTAAGTAACCGAATAACTCTTCATTCTTGAATAGTTCTTGAGAATATGCATCATCAGTTTTTGTGTATTTTATTCCATCAACTATTAATTCGCCCATTACTTTATTGATTAGTTTAGCTGTTTCCTGCATGTATTCTTGAGGATTTTTCTTAAATTGATTTAAAGTATCACTTTCTTTTAGAATACGGACAATAGTCCTCCTAGTTAAATCAGTTTCATTTTGTAAATATTTCACGATATTTGGAAGAGCTATTTCATCCTCTTCTGAGTATGCAGTAGATATAACTCCATTTTCATCATAATTAACACCTGATGCTTCAACTGTTAATCCACTCTTTGTATATAATAGTTTTGGAGATTGAACATTTAAATGCTCTTGCATTACTTTGATACATTTTGAAACTAATTCTTCAGTGTCAAAATCAACAGAATATGTTGTTTTATGCTTAATTTTATTCCAGAATAATTTAAATTCTTCATTGTTTAAAATACCCTCTTTGAGTCTAACTTGACGACGTTTATTAGCATCACGTATTTTAAGACCTTTAGTTGGTTTTTCAACAACTTTAACAATGTCTTCTTTAATTTGAGCATAATCTTCTGGAACATCAACAGTTCCGTCCCTTACAGCTACTTTAAGAGCTTCTTGTATTTTACCTTTTGAATCAATGTATTTTTTAAGTTTAAAGTGGTTGAATATAGCTAGTGAATGTTGTTTTCCTAATGGTTCTTCAACACCTTTTTTATTTATCCATGGAATATGTGCAAAAGCAGTTTTTTGGATTGTACCGAATTTAATTCCAGTTTCATCTTCCATTTCTTTTTGAAGATTGCGTGCAAAGTCTTCATATGATTCGTTTGCCATTACAGTTAATGTGTTAACTGTTTTATCATGAATACGTTCACCATCTTGATTTACACATAATCTTAAACCACGACCAATTTCTTGGCGTTTTTTCATAGTTGAAGTGGTTTCGTTTAAAGTACAAATTTGGAAAACATTTGGATTGTCCCATCCTTCTCTTAGTGCAGAGTGTGAAAAAATGAATTTTAATGGTGTATCAAAGCTTAAAAGTCTTTCTTTATCTTTCATGATTAAATTAAATGTTGATTCATCATCTTTATTTGCTTTAAGTTTTCCAGCTTTGGTTTCTTTTGTATCTTTAACTTTTCCTTTTTTATCAACAGAGAAATATCCGTCATGAACTTCTTCTGCTGCAAGATCCAAATCAACATAATTATATAAAGTAGAGTACTTAGGTTTTTGAATAACTTTTTTGTATTCTTCTTCAAATATCTCAGCATATGGTCCTTTAACAGGATTTCCATCTGAATTATATTGTCTGTAATTAGCTACTTTATCAATGAAAAATAAACTTAATACTTTAATTTTTTTACCTGTCCTTGCAAAAGCAAGTTCTTTATCTAAGTGTTCTTCAATAGTTTTATGAATTTGTGCTCTTTTAAGTTTTGAATCATCCACATCTCCAAAGACTTTACCAATTGTTAAAATTTCATCTTTTTGAGTGAATGAAACATATTCATTTCCTTCTTCACAATATATTTCATCAACAACGTAACCATTATAAATTTCACGATTACCTAATTTAGCTTCTGATAAATCACTGCCCTTTTTAACAGTAACCACTTTTCTTTTAATAGAACCTTTTTCATTTTTATCAATTTCAATTTTTGCAGATATTGGGGAATCTGGTTTATTATTAGTTGAGATTAATTTTAAGTAAGCTTCGTTGTGATATCCTTCAGACACAAAACCCGCTACTTCAATTTGTTTAACTAGTTCCATTTCAGATGCATCAACAGCATCAAGCTTATAAATAAGATTTTGAATTTCTTTGTGAGTTGCAGAATATCTTAAAGTACAAAGAGGATTGAGGTATGAGACTGCTTCTTCACCTTTACCTCCCATTACAGATTGAGGTTCATCAATAATGACAACCGGATTAGTTTCAGCTATTAAATCAATTGGTTTATATCCGCTTAATTTGTCTTGTTCTCTGTGGATAATATTGACTTTACTTTCTTTTGATGGATCTTTGAAACTTTTATTGAAAGCATCAATATTAATAATCATTATTTGAATGTTAGAGTTAACTGCAAAGTTACGAACTTGTTCTAATTTTGAAGAATCATAAACAAAATAATCATAAATTACATTGTCATAAAGTCCTTTAAAGTGTTCTTTTGTAATTTCAATAGTTTTGTTTACACCTTCTTTAATAGCTACACTCGGAACTACAATAATGAACTTTGTAAAGTTGTATTTCTTATTAAGTTCAAAGATTGTTTTTAAATAAACATAAGTTTTACCAGTGCCAGTTTCCATTTCTATATTGAAATCTAAGCTTGGAAGTGTTTCAGAAGGTGCAAGCTTATGGTATGATTGTATTTTTCTTAAGTTTTCTAGGATATCTTCATTTGAAATATCTATTTTATTTCCAATTCCTTGACTTGAGTCTAAAGTAGATTGTCCAGTTACTGTAAAATATTGATGCATAGAATTTTGTCCATTAAATAAATCAGTAACTGCTTTAACTGCATCAGTTTGATAATCAAGATTGGAATCAAATTTAAGTTTCATTTTAATCCCCTATATTGTTATAAACTCATCAATATGGTTTGTTTTTAATATTTCTTTTATATTGGTTTTATCAGCATCAGAAGCGAAACCACTATCTTTAAACACTACTCTTGTAATAGATGAATCTTTAACTATATTCAAAATTTTATCAGTAACCTCTGTTGTAATATTATCTTCTAAACACATTACTAAAGCACCAAAACCTATTGAATAAATATTATCATGTTTTTCAATTGGTAATGTTAAATCAACACCATATTTTAACATAATTTCATAGACTAAGTCTTCATTTGTTCTATCTTTTTTAATTTCATCAACAATTAATGATTGTTGAATATTATTAAAATCAGGCTCCCATTTTTCTAAATTACTTGAATCAAGTTTGAAAACTTTAAACCCTATATCTAAACTTTTATTTTCTGATTCTTTAATAATATTCTTTCCAATTCGACGAATTCTTTCTTTTCCAATTTCACAGATATTAAGTTCCTTATTGTTTTCTTTTAAAAATTTAATTGATTCGTGAGCAATTTTTTTACTTTTTCCAGATTTATTTTCCTCTGTGATTTCTTCAGGAATTTGGATTAATAAAAATTTTCTATTCCCATTATCTTCAGCATTTAATCTTATTGTTGCTTCTGCAGTACTAGCTGAACCTGAGAAAAAATCGCAAATTATCATATTTTTATCATTACAATTATCAATAAACATTTTTAATAATTCTACAGGTTTTGGATTTGGAAATGGAGTCATTTTTAAACCAAATAATTTTTTCAAAGCATCAGTATCTTTTCTTGTTTGAATTTTTACATATGCTTTCATTACATCTAGCCTATCGCTTTGTATATATGTCTTCTTTGCAGGAATTTTTTCATTATTTTCAGGAAAATAAATTAAATTATTATTAATCCATTCATTCCAAGTTTCAATACTACAACTCCAACCCCTATTTGGAACAATGCAAGGAGTGTTAGTGATTGGGTTAATTCTTTCATCTTTAGGACCACTATTTTGAGGATCATCTATAGGACCTAATCTAAATACTCCTAATTTATCTGCAAACTTATAATTAGAAATATTATCTTTTTTCAATCCCTTTTTATCATAAAATTCTTTTAGATTTTTTTCTATTAATTTAAAATTATTTCCCCCATTTTCAAATATAGTATTAATCTCAGAATATAATGGATTTTTTAAACCATAATTACTCATTTTTGCTTCATTAAAATTTTTAACATATACTAAGCAGTATTCATGAGCTGTTGAAATAATGTGAGGGTCATTTTTTGGAGTGCCCTCAACAATAATTTGTGCCATAAAGTTTTCTTCACCAAATAGTTCGTCCATTAGTTTTCTTAAATTTTCAACCTCATTATCATCAATACTAACAAAAATAATTCCATCTTCAGTTAATAAATTTCTAGCTAATCTTAATCTAGGATACATCATATTCAACCAATTTGAATGATAACGACCCATGCTTTCGGTATTAGTACTCAATCTAATTCCAATGTTTCCTCTTTCTTTATCATCAGAATCTAAAATTTGACCTGAAATTTTCAAATAATTATCTAAATTATCTTTATAGTCATCAGTATAAATGAAATCATTACCTGTATTATATGGAGGATCAATGTAAATTGCTTTGATTTTATTATAATAACCTTTTTGTAAAAGTTTAAGAACTTCTAGGTTATCTCCTTCAATATATATATTTTGTGTTTTATCCCAATGTTCACTTTCATCTTTACAAGGTCTTAAAGTACCTGTGGATTGTTTTTGTGATTCTTTAATAGCTTGAGATTTGCCTGGCCAAGTAAAACTATACTTTTCTTTTGTATCATCAACACTTTCGCCTAAAATTTTTTTTAAAGAATCAAAATCAATTTTATCGTCGACAACTATTTCAGGGAATAATTCTTTTAATTGTGATATATTTTCTGCAACAATATCTTTGCTTTCACCAGTTAATTTAATTTCTTCCACACTACTCACCTTTTAATTCATTTAATAACATTTCTTTTTCTTCTTTGAATCTATGTGCTTTAATATTCAAATCCATTTTAGCATTAAAGTTATCTTCTTCAGCCATTTCTTTTTCAATATCTTTAATCTTTGAATCTAAAATTGAAATTTCGTCATAAATCTCTTTAATCTCTTCAACAGACAGATTTACTGTTCCTCCAGCCATTATTGCACCATCATGTTGGACAACGGCTTCAAAATAAGTATTATAAAAATTATAGAAGTCAGTACGGTCTAAATTATTAAATTGTATTTTAGAAATAAAATCATCTTCAATTTCACTTAAATTATCTATGTTCATCCAATTGGTGGATAATATTTTTCCGTCAATAACAATTTTTTCTGAATCTGCTTTACTTTCACGTATGTGTGCTGAGTAAAATTTTAATTCATTATCATATTGCATTGTTAAGAAAATTGGATAAGGTATAAAACGCATCATTATATCGGCAATCCTATCAATCTTATCATCTTCCTTGAATTTACCAATATCAATTTTATGAACATTATCGTATTTTAAAGCAATATTAATCAATTCAACTTCGTCATAACTTCGAGTTTCATCAATAAATTTACTAACACGAATGTTATCTTCGGTGAAATTGTAACACCATTTAATTTGCTTAACTAAATCAGTAAAGATTCTTTTATCTTTATTATTTAACTCAGCAGCTTCAAAAACATCTTTTTTTGGAATTACGCTATCAACAATACAATCTCTTGGAACTTCAAGAATATCTTCTATTAATACCATAATCTCATCTCACAATTAAAAATGTTATTAATTCAAACTCTTCGAGTCCATTAATGTCTTTTTTGATAACTGCTGTTCCACCTTTGTTAAATAGGCTTTTAACACCAGTTTCTTGTTTTTTACCAATTATATCTTCAATGGTTTCAACTAAAAGTTCTGAATATTTACCCATATTTCTTCCATCATTAGTGTCAAAGTTAAATTCATCAACTAAATCATTTAAAACTTCTTTTTTGCCTAAACAGAGTTTTTTGTAGTAATCCAATACTTTTTTAGATTTCATATATGAAAATTTAACTTCACCATCTTCACCAATATATACAAGGTAATATGGACTTAATGGATTTTTCTCAAGGTTTTCTGTTGTTCCAGAAACTTGCCTTAGTAAAAATATAACTCCAGGCTCTATTTCACCCAATAAATCAGAAGGAATATCTGATATTGAATAAATACCTCTTGGAGCTTTTTCTAATTCAACTCTATTTTCTTTCATGAAGTCCATTAATTCAATTTTAAAGTCGTTGAATGTTAAGTCTGTAATTGAAATGGAGTTTCCTATATCCTCCAAATCTAATACTCTATCTTGTAATTCTTCTAGTTGATTCTTACGATAAGCCAAGTCGTTCATCTTTTGATCTTCTGAAATAATATTTTCTTCACCTGTTGCGGAAACATCAACCATTACCATACGATTTTTGACACGACTTTCAAGATCTATATATTCATCTAGTTCCATATTTGGCCAGAAATTAACTAGCTGAATTTGTGTGTTTTCAGAACCTATACGATCTATTCTTCCGAATCTTTGAATTATGCGTACTGGGTTCCAGTGAATATCATAGTTAATTAAATAGTCACAATCCTGTAAGTTTTGACCTTCAGAGATACAATCAGTACAAATTAATATATCAATTTCATCTGTTGCGTCTGGGTCGATGTTTACTCTCTCTTTTGATTTTGGTGAGAAGTTTGTTAATATATCATTTAAATCACTTTGAACTACTTTATCAAGTGTTGTTTTATTTGCATCTCCACCAGTTACAAGAGCGGAATGAATTCCAAATTCATCTAAAGCCCAACTGCTAATATTATTATACAAATACTTTGCAGTATCAGCAAAAGCTGTAAATATAATTATTTTTTGATTATTTGGATTTATTGGATTTGAAATTTTATTAGTTATCTTTTCTTTTAAATCTTTGAGTTTTCCATCTCTTTGAGGGTTAATCTCAGATGCATCAGCTAATAAATCTTCAAGTTTTTGTTTATCCAATTCCAGGTCTTGTCTCCATTTAATTAAATCAATATCCTGTAGCAAAACTTTTCTTTTTTTACCAATCATTAAATTATCCCAATCTTCATCATCATCTTCTAAATCAATGTTATTGATTCCCAAATCAGGATTGTAATCTATTCCTTTATCCAATTTATCTAATGTTTGATTAATTAAATATAATATACGTTCAGTTGTAAGTCTAAATGCATAAATTGAACTTTCCATCCTCTTCAAGAGATTAATTCTCATTAAATGAGTAACGTTCATATCACGGTCCAATTGTTTGAATTTCCCGCCATGACCAACTTCCATATCATATTTTTCTTCATATTCATGTTTTTTATCAACTCGAATATATCTCATTGGGGAGTAAATTGCAAGTTCTAAGCTTGAAATTCTTTTATTTATAATTTCAAGTGATGGAAACATCTCTTCTGTATCAATTTCTGATTTTACATTGATTGGTGATAGTCTTTCTGGGAAGTCTCCAATTTCTGCTAAATCATAATATTTTTCAATGTGTCTTCTAGACCTAGCAATTGTTAATGTATCTAATAGTTGGAAATAATCCAAGTCAATTTCATCAATGAATGTTGCACCTGTTCTTTCGCTTTCTGGACGTTTAGCCCATTTATTAAAAGCCTTCTGAGCATTCTTCAAGGTTGTTTCAATACTATTAATTCCAATACTTGCTAAAGCTGAATCATTATCTTCTGTTATAAAAGCTATTTGGTTTTTAATATCTGTCATTTTATTATTAACCGGAGTTGCAGATAACATTAACAAACGTGTTTTATGCCCTCCTTTAATAATCTGATTCATTAATTTTTGATAACGAGTTACACGATCTTTAACTGCAGGGTTGTTACGGAAGTTATGTGATTCGTCTATTACTACTAAATCATAATTTCCCCAGTTAATTGTCTTTAAATCAATATCTCCGGATTTACCTCTGTCACGACTTAAATCGGTGTGATTTAAAACATCATAATTAAATCTATCATCAACGAAGATGTTTCTTTTATCATTCTTTGTATAGATTGTCCAGTTATCACGGAGCTTTTTAGGAACTAAAACAAGCACACGATCATTTCTTGATTCATAATATTTTATTACAGCTAGTGCTGTGAATGTTTTACCAAGTCCTACACTGTCTGCTAAAATACATCCATTGTATTTTTCTATTTTATCGATTACACCAATAGCTGCATCTTTTTGGAATTTATATAATTTATTCCAAATTTTACTTTCTTTTAAATTGTTTCCTTTACGGACAATGTTATCTTCATCAAGTGAATCTAGTTCTGAAGAAAAGATATTGTACAATGATAAGAAGTAAATGAACTCTGCAGGATTTTCTTTGTGCATTGTTTGCATTTGATTTAAGACTTCTTCCTTAACATCCTCTAGATAATCCTCGTTATCCCATAAGAAGTTAAATTGCATTAAAGAAGATTGTACGAAGTCTTTTCCGTAAACACATTGGTTCATGTCTTGTCTGTCTGATTTATTTAATCCCAAACCTGCAGTGGTAAAATCAACTGTACCGTTAATAGCTATACTTGAATCATCCCTATTGTCTACACAAATCATACGTGGCTGTGCTTCATTTGGTTTTTTGAAAGATTTTATTTCAACTTTTTCTTGAATCCATTCAGCACATTCCTTTGAAATGGAACCTTGTGTCAATTCATTTTTAAGTTTAATCTCATAATCATTTCCAAAAATACTATTATTATCAATATAATATTGACGAGATTCTTTCGCATCATCTTTTAAAAAACTAGGTTTTGTATAAATAAAACGCATGCTGTCTATTTTATTTAAATCTTTTTTAAGTTTATCATAAGCGTACATTGAAAATAAGGCTGAAACAACAGAAAGTTTGGAGCCTTTTCTAATGTTTTCAGTAAGCTCTTGATAAACAAAATTAAATTTGTTATCTAAAATTTTTGGAGCTTTCACTACCAATATAATCAACCCTTAACAATATCTATAACTTGTTACTATTTTTATAAAAAAAGCAATATAAGTTTTTATATATATTAATGTATTACACACGAAATCAATATTGCTCTTAGATTGAGGTTTAAAAAATAATGGTGATAAAAATGACCGAAGACAGATTTAGAAAATATGATGAGCTTGAAGATGATGAAAAAGAAGTACTTGACGTTTTCAGACAAATGAAACTACTTGCAGATTACAATAAATTCAAGTTATACAAATACAAAGTTGAAGATTTAATAGAAGATTATGAAGACTTAAAAAAGCTCCGTGAAGAAATCCAAGCCAAATACTTTTCAGTTTATGACGAATTAGTTAATGAAGAATTAATTGAAGGCGAATTAGATGCTAGTATTTGGGGAATCGCAAGAGAACAGGAAAATGAAACCTGGAACTCTGAATTGCAGTTAATGGGTGAGATTAAAACTAATTTTGAATTAGCAATTAAGATGATTGAAACTGGTGAAGCAGAACAGATGATTATTGATGATGAAAATAAATAATATGACTAACATACAGTATATTGGAAACAAAACTATTACTCCTATTGTTTTCAAGATAGGAATAAGCCAGAGCAATTAACCCTTAACAATTATTGGCTTATTTCTATTCTATCCCTAATTTTTAAAATCCCAACCGTTAATGTCAATACTCACTAAATTTTAAAAAAATAGCTATTATATATAAATCTTTATATATTAAAAGTAATAAATTATATAATAAATTAAGTGGAGGACATTTATGGCAGATTCTATAATTTTACTTGAAGAGAGAAAAGAAGTCACAACCTTCCTTCTGGATGAAGGTACAATCACCGCAACCACAGTCACAACCCCTACAGGTGAAACTCCAGGTTACGAATACGCAGGAACCAAAATAAAAGTCGATGACGCAGTTACCCTATCAGCCAACTCAGACATCGGAAAACCAACTGTTAAAAAATTCACTGGTGCGGAAGGTGAAATAATTTTAGGAATTGCAGTCAACGATCCGGTTACCATGACTGGAGGTAAAAGAAAAACAGCTATTCTCGTATTAGGCCATTTATTCAGATTAAAATTAGCCAGTGGAATATCAAACATTGCTGTTAATAACAGAATAGCTTTAACCAGCACCGGCGCCATCAAATCCGATGAAGGAGAATATATTGCAATGCATCCTGTAACAAGCTCAGATGATTACAAATACATCGAAGTGTTCAGACCATATGACATCGGAACCACAGGTTCAACTTAAGGTGATAATTAATGATTACAAAAGGAAATGATACAAAAGTTCAAAATGAGGTAATAGCTCAAACCATTACTGATGAAACCGCAAAAAGATTGAAGTTAGCCAGATTGTTTCCTAAACAAGAAATCAAAGAGAACTCCGATTACTACACATACTTCAGACAGAACATCAATCTCGATGAAGCTATCAAAAAAGGATTGCTTGGAGAGGCTAAAGACATTGCTCCAGGCGCAAGCTTACAAGAATTGAATATCAGAAAGCCAGTAACCGACACAATCAGCATTGACACTGTCGGAGGAGTCTTAAATGTCAACAAGGATGTTTTCGACTCAGATATCGTTTCATTTGAGGATTTGTTGGGCGATGTGGCTACTGTTATTGCAAACCGTATTGAATACAACATCTACGATACTTTAATCAGCTCACCGAACGTTCCGCAATATAACACAACTCAAACCGATGACACTATGGATGCATTCGGCAACTTTGTCATCAAAGCACAGGAAGCTTTCAAAGGCAATGCCGGAGCAGGTGCTGATTTAACAATAATGGCCGAGTCCTACAAGACATTATCATACGTTAAACAGTTGGCCTACTCATCAAACAAGTTAGTCCAACCAGTAGAAGACATTAAGGAATACTACGGCATTGATAACATTGACTTGTTAGGAACTACACAAGCTGACGGAGGATCATTAATAGGTGACAAACAATATATCGGTTTCGATTTAAGAAACGCTCCATTAACTGTATTATATTCCAAATCTTCCGGAACTACTGTTGCACCTATTACATCAGATGAAAACATTGCAGATTTCTATCCTATAATTGAAATCATGCGTAAAGACATTTACGATGAATTACCCCAATATACAAAATTATTCATACAGAGTAAAGTCGGAATATTGTTAAATAAACCGGGACTTGCCCTGAAAGGTACTTGCAGGCCATAAGGAGGATTGTTAATGTTAACTAAAGGAAATGATGCAAAAGTACAAAATGAAGTGATGGCGCAAATCGTGGCAGATACTTCTGCAAAGTGGATGAAATTCACAAGATTATTACCAAAGCAGGAAATTGAAGAGAACTCACAGTATTACACTTACATGTCTCAAAGGGTCAATATCGAGGAAGCTATTCAGTCGGGCGTTCTTGGTGAGGCTAAAGACATTGCTCCCGGTGCCACTTTACAGGAATTAAACGTCAGAAAACCAATCTCAGAAACAATCTCCATTGACACTATCGGAGGAGTCCTAAACGTTTCCGCTCAAATGCTTGATTCCAATTTGATCTCCGTTAATGACATGCTGCAGGATGTTGGAATTCTCATCGGCAGAAGCATTGAAAAGGCAGCTATTGACATGATTATGAACTCCAGTAAAGTTGCTACATACAACTTCGAAAGTGGCGATGACACTGGTATGACCATCCTTAAAGCTCAGGAAAAATTCAAGGAATCAGCTGGAAGCTATGCCAACTTAAACAGTATGGCCGTGAGCTACAAGTCACTCACAACCCTGAAATCAGACATATTCTCAAACAACAGACAGGTCGAACCGGTAGAACTTATCAAAAGCTATTACGGTGTTGACAACATCGATATCCTGGGAACAGCAGTATGCGATGGAGGTTCCGAGATGGGTGATAAGACCTACATCGGTATGGACTACATCAATCCGGGAATGAAATTGTTATACTCAAGAACTACCGGAACAACCGTTGCGCCTTTAGGTCCTGACGGTGAGATGTATGATTTCTATCCATTGATTGAATTCATGAGAAAGGACATCAGGGATGAATTGCCGATGTACACCAAACTCTTCATCCTGTCAAGCGTTGGAGTATTAATGAATGCGCCTAACAGAATCATCAAAGGTAATTTCAGAGCATAGAACCATATTTTATCTCCTAAATATTAGTGAAGTTTCAATAGCTTCACTAATTTCTTCTGCTCATATTTTTTTATATGCAATAATCGCCATATAATATAGCGAGGCTATAAAATGAAACTGATATTAGATACTGAAAATTCACATCCAACCACATTAACAGTTAAAGGTAAAGAAATAACCTTGATATTGATAGAATCCAGTATATTAATTGATAGCTCTCAAATAGCTAAACTGTTTGATAAAAAAGAAAAGACAGTAGCTACTAAAGTCCAGAAATCCAAACTGGAGAAATACGAAACAGAAAACGTCAAGCTACTTAAGAATTATGGATTGATGCATCCTGATGCAGTTAAACCTAGACCATTCTATGATTTAAGGCAGATGCTGGAAGGACCGGCCTATTACTATTTCAAAAAGGAAGATGAAACTGATTTGATTGATGTTATTGTTAGGGTAGCTATTGGAAAGCACCGTGAATGGGTTCATAACAAAAATATTGACAAAATTTAATTAAATTCTATATCAATTAATAAAAATATTTATTTTCAATCTCTTCGACAAAAATTTTTACATTAACTATGTTTTTAAATATTAATTTACTTTCAATATCATTCAAAACATCATTATCATGAGCCCAGGTATAATTATTTCTGATATTGTTAAATTGTGAAAATAAACTAATATTTGATTTTAATATTGTTTTAGTCATTTGAGATTCAATATATTCATCAATATAGTTTACATATTTTTTAAATAATGTATCTAAAGCTTCATTATCATTAAATTCAATGTCATGTTTTAAACATAATTCTTTTGCCCATTTGTGCATTAATGTATGCAATCTATCTAATGCAAATACAGGTTTTCCATCCATTAAAGAATTATTTATATTACTAATTAAATCATTTAATTCATCTTCATTTGTTTTTGTCAGTAAAATATCAGCATTATTTTCCAATATGGCTTTATTAATCATATCCTCATCAAGTTCAGTGCAATTATTCAAAATATATTGAATCATTTGAAAAGCGTTGTTTTTATTGTCTTCAATTGAATGATAAATAACTTTTATAACGCAATCTTTATAATCCGGATCTCCCCAATATTGGCTCTGAACTAATCTAGGAATTTGGTCTAATAAATAATCAAATTCGAATGCACCTAAGATATTTTCCCAATCCACATGAGTTTCATTTTCAATTATCAAATTTCCAAGTTCTAATGATTTCAATTTTAAATTTTTAGTCATTTTTGCACCATATAGAATTATATTTACAATTTTCTTTAATGCTAATAAGAGTATCTTATTCTGATTATTATCTACATAATTTTATTCTATAAAAAATCATATTGCATTATCTATTCTTAATGTAGATTTATCGATGCTTATTGTTAATGTTAATGTTAATGTATTTTAATTATTAAAAGGAATATTGCAACAAATATATTATTAATTTTATATAAAAAATATAATAAATAAGATAATACAAATTATAATATATGACAGAAGATAATATTAGCTGGACAAGTTTTTGTCAGGCAATGAACTCAATAGCATTCTGGTTAATCCAGAACAAAAAGAAGTACAAGAAGCGTGACTATTACCAAATATTAACATTAAAAGGTAATTGCAGCGATATTGAAAAGAAAGCCAAAAAATTAGGTTCAGACAAGCTGGTTGCAATGTATACAATGGCGGTGATTAAGGATAACAGTTCTTTGGATTTCCTTCCAAACTATGTAATGTTAAAGAACTCAACCAAAATAGACAAGGCCGAATATGTGGACATGGCTATAAGGACTGAAAGCTATATCAGGGCAAACGGAAGGCTTCCTGCAATCGTTTACAGAATGTCAAAGCTTCCGGATTACAATGACTCAACAATGAAGCTGTTTATCAAGACATTCAATTACAAAGGAAACACAATAGATGAGGCTTTAGCTATTATAGCAAAGAAGAAATTGTACAGCAAATACTTTAATTCACAAAAGACAGACAAGAAAACAATCAATGATGCCAGTCAGGGCAAGGGTTCAAATTGTGTTGACTGGGGACAGGTGTATTATAGAATAGCTAAAAGCTTAGGTTATGATGTGCAGTTTGTCCATGTCAAATGCAGAGTATCCGGAACTGGCCACATCAGATTAAGATTAAAGCATAAAAAACATACTGGAGGTAATTGGATTAATAGAGATCCTGCTGCAGTTGCAGATACAACTTCAGGAAATGTCAGAGCAATCTGGTGTGAAGATGGATATCTTATAGCTTATGATCCATCCTGGATTTTTACAGATTTATACAGTAGTTAACGTTAATGTTAACTCTTTTTCTTTTTTATTTAAAAATTAACAAATATTTTAGTAGGTTTTCAATACTAATTTTTTTTCAGATATCTTAACGTTAATCATCTGATACAGTAACAGTAGAACCGTTTCTATCTTTAAATTCAACTATAAAATCATTAGGTAATTTTTCAACAATTTCTTTTAAAACTTCAATAGTTAGTTCTGACATATTTAATAGGTATATTCAAACTATTATTAAAATATACACAATTGGAAACAAAACCTTATTTAAATTTCAAAAAGTTATTTACTGTTTTTTAATTTTTAATTAATTCGTCTAATGTGATTAACTGTTCTTTTAAGGTTTTAATTTCATTTTCACCTATTTTAGAGATTATTGATTCTTCTATTTCATTATTGATTTGAAGAGCTGCCTTTTGTATTTCTTTTCCTTTTTTTGTGATTTTAACGATTTTCCTACGATTGTCTTCGGGATCAATTTCTTTTGTCAGAAATCCTTTCTTTTCAAGTATCTTCACAGATTTGGTTACGCTGCTTTTTCCTATGTTTGCTTTTTCTGCAAGATAATCTATAGAAACACCATTATTCAATGCTAAAACAAGGAGCACTCTTGTCTGACTTAATGTCAAATCCATTTCTTTAAGATAGCTATTCATGTAGTTTGTGTAATCGTTGAATAGATTGGCTATTAGGAATCCTAATTTTTTTTCTTCCATAGCAATGTTTATATATGATTATTGTTAAATAGTTTTCTATGAAATAGTTTCATAGGAAATTATTTTATAGGAAATAAAATTTTTTCGAGATGATAAAAAATGAAAACCGCAATAATATATGTTTCATCACACCATGGAAATACAAAAAAAGTTCTCGACGTAATGGCATATTCAAATGATATCGACTTATTAAAAATATCTGAAGCTAAAAAAACAGATTTTTCAGTTTATGATGCAATAGGATTTGCTTCAGGAATATATTTCCATAAATTCCACAAAGGCATCGAAAAGCTGGCTTCAGAAATTGACTTGACCGGCAAAAAGGTTTTCACTGTTTACACATGCGGTATTAATTACATAAACTATGCAAGAGGCATCCAAAAAACAATCAGATCCCAAGACTGCGAATTCATTGGAGGATTCAGCTGCAGAGGATATGACACATATGGATTTTTCGAAAAAATCGGTGGAATAGCCAAAAACCATCCCAACGAAAAAGACTTTAGAAAAGCTCGTGAATTTATAAAAAACAATTTGAGGTGATATTAATGAAAAAAATGATGAATAAAATGCCGTCAGTTGGCGTTGAAGGCCACTGGTCAGCGGATAAATTCAGCGACAATGTCCTGCAGGATGCACTGATAAGACATGCACTAGGATTAACCTACCTGCAAATGGCAGATGTAGGGGAAGTACTGGAAACAGTTGCTAAATTCAAAGCAGGAAAAGAATGGATTGATGCATGGTCTGAAATGGCAACAACACTTGAAAAAAGAGCAGAAAACTCCAACAGTAACGTGACAAAAGAAAGTGCATATCTAAGGGCATCAACCTATTGGAGAATTGCTTTAATGTATTTTAACTCAATTGATGATGATAGACTTTCCAAGTATTCTCAAAACAGTTTGGATTGTTATCATAAATATCTAGAAGTATCCACTTTCCCAGGAGAATATATCGAAATCCCTTATGGAGACTCATTTCTTCCAGCACATTATTATCAATCTCCCGTTGCAGATGAAAATGCACCGTTAATGATATTGACTCCTGGAAGAGATACTTTCGCAGAAGATACTGCATGGGTTTACAGACAGGCACTCGAAAGAGGAATAAACTGTCTTGTGTATGACGGTCCAGGTCAGGGATTTGCCCTTAGAATGAACGGAATTCCATTCAGACATGATATAGAAAATGTAATAACCCCAATTATCGATTACTGTTTAGAAAACTTTGAAGGCATAGATGAGGAAAACATAATACTTTTCGGAATAAGCTTTGGAGGATTTCTAGTGCCTAGAGCCGCAATCTATGATGAACGTGTTAGAATGTGTATTGTTGATCCAGGCAATGCAAACTGGGGCGGTGCCTTTGCTAAAAGACTTGAAATGATTCAAAAAATGCCAAAAGAAGTTCGTCCCGCACAATTGGACTTCATGCTTGAAGATTACATTTACAAGCACGGAGCAACATCCGAAACCATTTGTGATGAACTTAGAAAATTCGACAATACTGACATTATTAAGGATTTGGATTGTTTGACCATTGTAATGGATGGAACCTCAGAAATGACACAAGGTGAAGCAAAAGTATTCTATGATATGCTTGAATGTGAAAAGGAATATTTATTGTTTGATGAAGATTCCGGTTCACAGATGCATGCCCAAATGGGGGGATATGCAACAGCAAGCGAAATGCTATTGGATTTAGTCGAAAAGCACTTAATCCAATAATCATTTCTTTTTTCTAATTTTTTAAACTTTAACCACATATGCTGTTGGAAACATAACATCCATTTTTAACATTAACGATTGGGTTCAGTTATTAAAAACTTCTTTTCAAAACCCTTGCATATATATCGCAGTTTAAAATCAGATTTTATTTACAAGATAGCGTCCGTTAATGTTAATGTCATTCCATTAAATTAAAGGAAAAAAATATCTATTAATTTAATCGGCTCTTACATTCATTATTCTATAGGCAACAATAGCTATGAAAAATTAATTATTTTCTATGAATTTAATAATGATAATTTTATATAATTGAAATAATAAAATATTATATTAATTATTATATACAGGTTGTAATAGCTATGGCCAATATAAATAATACATCATCCTACATGGATGAAGACAAAAAGCAAATTATCAAAGAGTCTAATTATACCTATCGAGATGCTCTTGAAGTTTCAGCTTTTCTCATTGAAACTGGAAGGTTCGAAAGATTCTACAAAGAAATGCAAATTGCAGACCTCCAAAAAGAACTTGATCAAATGGACAAAGAAGAATAATAGCCAACTTCAAAAAATATATCTCCAGGATATTGCTCTTAACAGAAACTATTTTTGATTGTAAAAGGTAATAATAAAATTTATTATTACTTTTATATTTTTTACATAATATAATTTTATATATAATACATAATAAAATTATATATTATGTTACCTGAAAAAACCAATATTAGTGCAAGAGTGGAAATTACTCTCAAAAAAATTGTTGAAGACTCAGCCTTCACCCACAAGGACGCATATGAACTTGGAGCAAAACTAATAGCTATGGGAAATGCAGAAGACACCTTAGCACTAATAAACACCAATCCTGATTTTGAAAGAATCATAAAACAAACCGAATACAGTTTAATTGAAGCAAGAAAACAAGAACTTGAAAGAGAATTAAGAGATTTATAGGAGGTTACCTATGGGTCGAGTAAATTCAGATGTGCACTATTTTTTAGAACAGCACGAACAGGAAATCATCAACTGTTGCAAGAAGGCAATGAGCAACAAGGAAATCCTAGAATTGTTAAAAACAAAGTATGGCCGTGAAGTTTCACTTTCAACATTCAAAGAATTTAAAGCAGGATTAAAAATAACAAAAGGAGATTTCCTGGAAACATTGCTGGATGAAATACAGGTAATGAAAACTTCAGGTGCTACAGATGAAAGTGTCAGAAGGTGGCTTGCTGAAGAACATGAATTTGAAGTAAGCAGAGCAACATTTTCCAGATTCAAAAAGAAATATAATTTAATTGACAACGAGAAAGACTCAAGAGCAAGAGATAAGGATTCACTAACAAATAGGGCCATTGCTCAAAAACAAATAATTGACAATAACGTTCATCAGGACAATATTGATTTAGCTATTGATACAATTCTTCAGCAACAGGTCACAGATATCAAAACAGGCCTTGAAAACCTGGACAAGATTACCAAAAATGCAGTTGATATTGAAATTGACTTTGAAAAACTGGATAAGGAAGTAAGATATCATGCTAATGAAAAAAGTTTAGTAAGATACTTACTTGATCTCACTGAATTGAAAATAAGATATCTGGAGTTATCTGTAAGAGCATTTGATGCTAAAAACAAATTATTTAAAGATGAAATGGATAGGTTATTCAAAAACAGAGTTCTTGAACTTGAAGATAAGAAAATAGAACTTTCACAAAAGGATATGATGGAAGAGATAGAAATTCTTGCAAAACAAATTGATGATAACAATGTATGATGAAAACGGCAAATTCCATTTGGACGCTAAAGATAAAGCTATTCTTCAAAAATGTGTATATGAAAATCCATATATACCATTTAATCCATTTCCAAAGCAGGCTGAAATGATATTGGCTACTGAAAAGGAAGTGTTGATTGGTGGTGCAGCTGGAGGAAGTAAATCAACCAGTCTGTTAATGAGGGCTTTATTCTATGTTCAGGATGATGCCAATGAATATCATGCGTTAATATTAAGAAGAACATTATCAGATTTAAAAAGAAAAGGAGCATTAATCCACAAAGCCAGTCAATGGCTTAACAGAAAAGAAATTCAAAACAATCCGGCTATTAGGCCAAAATGGGATGGAACTGAACATTCATGGACATTTCCAAACGGCAATTCATTAACATTCGGATATTTAAGAAACATTAACGACTTGGATACTTATCAAGGTTCAGAATATCAATTCATAGGAATAGATGAACTGACACAACTTGAAAGATTCAAATATATTTATATGAGGTCCCGTGTAAGGAAAACTAAAGACAATAAACTTCCGACACAGTTAATGTGCTCCAGTAATCCTGGTAAGCGTGGGAATAAATGGGTACGTGAAAGATTCATTGAAAAGATTGATGAGGATATTCGGGACAAATCACAAATAAGATTTATTTCATCCAGCTATTTGGATAACATTTATTTGGATAGAAAAGACTATGAAGAATATCTCATGGGTCTTGATAGGGTCACAAGGGAACAGTTAATGAATGGTAACTGGTATGCTTCAGTTAAAGGTCAGTTATTCGATGAATCAGACTTCCACCTAATCTCATATAATGAATACATGAAAATACCAATAGTTAGAGTTATCAGATATTGGGATCTTGCTGCAACTGAAGTTTTGAATGATGACAAATTGAAAGGTAGTGATCCGGATTTTACTGCTGGAGTTCTGCTGGCTAAAGATCTAAACGGCAACATTTACATTATTGATTCATATGAATTTCAGCTTGAGTCAAGAAACTTGATCAATGAAATCCTCAACACTGCAGCACGTGACAAGTCAGATGTACAGTATATTGAACTCGATGGGAGCACAGGTAAAAACTTCGGATTATTAATAATTGATGAGTTAACGAGAAGAGGATTCACTACTGGAACCGGTAACTCAAGAGAGAATAAAGTAGACCGTGCAAGAAGAGTTTCTGCAGATATTCAAAAAAATGGAATTTACTTAGTTGGAAAGGATTCGGCCGGGTTCACGAAAAAATGGGCCATGGAATTTCTAGAGAAAATAACAGCATATCCAAATGAAGCTATTCATGATGACTGTGTTGTAGCATTCACCGGAGGTTATGAAAAAATAGCTACAGAAAATCAAACTAAAAGAGTTAATGTAGATAAATGGTATTCTACATAAAAAAATAAATTATAATTTAGATAATAATTTATTTATCCTCTTATTAACAGATTGTAATATGATAAAATAAAAAACGGAGGATTTGGATTTTATGAATGATATAATATTTAACGACTGTGAATACCGTTACGCCAACTCCAACATGAAGCTGGTCAAAAGGAACCAAAAGTTGCATAATCCAGATTCGCCCTTGCTGATTGGGGAAGTTAAAGATGGTGATGTTGTAAAAGAGGTTAATGAACCCAGCTATATTGATTCACAAACTAGGTTGCTTTGATTTTTAGTTTTGCAATATTGGGGTATGTTTATATTAAGAGAAAATTACATTTTCAATAGAGACAATCTCTGCTTTACCTGCATTCAATACTATTGAACTGGCCCACATTATGGAAGGCGAGGAAGTTTAATGTACAAGATTGTGTTTAAAGAAAAAAGAAGAAGAGAAAACTATCTGACAATACTTTTAGCAAAGTTTACGGCTTCGTTTATATCTTCTTCGTTTGGATGACCTCTATGAACGAATTTAAATTGTCCTCTGCAATGGAATTCTCTATCATCCATGTTTAATCCACATTTTTCAGCTTCTTTTTTTATTTGCTTATAGGTTGATTCGATAAGAGCTGCGGATGAGACATTAACAATACTTCCAACATTCACATCAATATTTTTGAGGAATTCCTTGACTTTTGAATCTGCTCCAGCATTATATACACTATTTCCCAAGAACAATATGTCAACATCTTCGTTTAAAGGTTCATCTATTGTTTTTGGAGCAACACCGATAGCTTCACCTATTGCTTCTGCAAGTTTTTCAGTATTTCCAGTTTTTGAATAATATCTTATTGCAATTTTCATTTTAAAACCTTCCTTGAATTGTATTACTACTCACAAACCCAACTAATTAACTCATTAATTTGGCTTTGTTGGTTGTCTTTACTTTCAAATCCTTTAGGATCATTGTTTTCACTACACATAACATTTTTGTGAGCACCAAATCTTAATACTCCAAATTCAAATGCGACATGTTCAGCTACAGGTGTGTAATCTGCTTCTCCTCCACCATAGCTGAATACTATACCTATTTTTTTTGATTCGTCTGGTGCTTTCATCTCTTTTGCAGGATTGAATTTGGAATAGAATCTGTCAATTAAAGCATCGACCATTCCAGGAAGCCTTCCAAAGAAAATAGGGGTGATAATAAATGCACCGTCACATTCTTCCAGATCATTGATTAAATCATATGCATCATCTTGAACTATGCATTCGTCTTTTGCCTTACAAGCATTATCAGCTTGACAAAATCCGATTTCTTTATCTTTTATATTGAATATTTCAACGTCTCCATCAATTTTTTCTTTGATGAAATTTGCAATTGCATATGAGTTTCCTTTTCTTGTACTTCCATTTATAACGATATATTTTGCCATAATTAATACTCTCCTTTGTTGAAATAACTTTAAAGTTATTATATATTATGATATATGAGGTCGTATTAATATAGTTAATCGTTATATAAATGTAGCAGGTGCATAATGGTAACCTTTAACAACACTATAGAAACATTTTTAAATTCACTCCTACAAAGACTATTACATGAGTGAAAGTGATGAAATAATCAAAAGACTGGACAGAATAGAAAATGAATTGATTACAATAAAAGAAAATAATTACAATCAAAACCTTCAAACTGCCATTGAAAGCATTAGGGACACCTACTCTAATTCAATCAAGAAAAATTTTGCAGACAATCTGGGGGAGAAGTGTAGTGAATTTTATCTCCCAAATTGCAAAAATGAAGAGTGCAAACAATTTATAGTCCAAGAGTTCAAAGAACTTTTTTTAAATACTCAAGAAACAGACCTCAACAAACTTAATGAACAGCTGGATGAAAAATTTTATTCTGTATGTGGCGTAGAATGTAGTCCATGCTACAATAACTTTAAGGAATACTTCTTTGAAGAGTTGAAGATGATCAATTCCATTAATGTGTCATATGAACTTAATGAAAATGAACCGATTGAAAAGTTGGATGTGGATATGTTAATTTCCGATGTATTTGAACCGTTATCGAGCAAGCAAAGGGTTATCATAATAGAATCGTTATATGTAGAAAACAAATCATATACTCAACTTTCACATTTAACTAAATTAAGGGGAGGAAACCTACTGTTCCACCTTGAAAAACTACAGGATGCAGGTTTAATCTCACAAAAACAAGACCGTGGCGAATACCTGCTCACAAAAAAAGGTTATACAACTTTGTCCTTAATAAATCAATTTCAAAAATTAATGTAATTACAATAATTGGCCACATTTATACGGGTTATAATGTGTCATTGAGAAAGAATTTGCCAAGCAATATTGTTTTCACTGTTCACGAACAAATTTCACTATACGTATCGGAGAATTTGGTTATTATTATGCCCACGCCAATATGGAACTGGTCAAAAGGAACCAGAAGTGACACAATCCTAATTCTCCGTTGATACTTGCTGAGATTAAAGAGAGGGAGTTGTAAAAGAGGTAAATGACCCAGCTATATTGACAGCCAACAAACATTGATTTGATTTCGCCAATAAAATTATTGTTTTGAAATTATAATATTGTTATCATTCTTAAATATTGTTTTATTTTATTTTAATCGTTTATTATTAAAATAAATAATTTTAAATAGTTTATAATTAATAATATCTATAAAAATATGATTAAATTTTTTATTTATTTTTTTTGATATATTTCTTAAAATAAATTAGTAATTGCTTAAATAAAATTAGTATAATTACTTAAATATGAATAGTATAATTACTTAATTGGTGGTATGTGGAATATATTAAAAGATATGTTTTGCATATAATGTAATATTTATAATTTTAAAACTAAATTATTATCATGAAAAAGTTTTTGAGTGTTGCATTAAAATTCCAATGGAAAACAATAGTGTTTATTTTCGCATTAATAATCATTCAGACATTCGTTCAAATGGAAATAATTGATTTGTTCGGTGCGGCTTTGACTGGAGTCAAAGAACAGAACGTTGATTTGCTTTTCAAATCAGGATTATATATGTTAATGTATACCGTCATTTCAATGATTGCCGTTTATGTCATCTCTTTTCTCACAACAAGAGTGGCTTCAAAATCAGCATATACTGTCCGTGAGAAAATATTCCATATTCTGATGAACTTGCCTCGTGAGGAAATTGATAAATTTAAAATTTCAGGGCTAGTTACAAGGTCAACCAGAGGTATGTCCTCCGAACAGGGATTTATAGTGATGATACTCGAACAGTTAATGCTTATTCCAGTTACATTCGTAGCAATTGTATATGAAATAGCATTGATTGATGGAACTTATGCATTATTTTTCTTAGGATTTATTGGTGTTCTTTCTGCAATCATAATTTTTAGAATGAAACAGATTGTGGAAATATTTTTCAGAGCTAAAAAGACATATGGTAAACTAAATTTATTATTCTTATCCAAAATCAATGATATAGCTGGCAGGATTCCATTTAACAAACAGGAGTATGAAGTCGAATTTGAAAAGGCATGTGAGAACTCCTATGATAAAAATGTCATCTATATTAAAAGTCAATGTTACCTCGGACCAATATTAATGTGGGGTTTATATGTTATTGTCCTGGTTACATTGGCAATGGTTAATTCAGGATACACCATTGGATTTGAAACTGATAGTGTAATTGATTCATTCATTATTCTGGTATATGTTGCCTACTTCATCACTACTCTAGCTAATATTCCTGCATTAATTGACAGATGGCCACGTGCATATGCCACTTCTGTGCGTTTGGAGGAAGTCTTGAATATTGAAGATAAAATCATAAAATCCAATACAAATGATAATCTGAAGGAAATAGAGATTGTTGAGGAGGATATTGCTCAAGAGGCTAAGGGCATATGGGATGAAAGAAAGGGTATCTCTGAAAAATTCACTGCATTGTTAAAAGAGGATAAGGCCAAAGTAAGAATATCAATGATTTTACTTACGATATCCACATTGTGCATGGTTTATGCCCCAAAAGTTGCCGGAAAAACAGTTGATTTATTGGCTTCCAATTGGAATTCAACTAATGACCCTGCTATCTACATTAGTCTTGCCCTGTTGCTGGTATTGTATTCAGTAGGATATCTGTTTAAATTACCTCCAAAGAGAATCATGGGGGCCACAGGTGAAAAAGTAGCATATGATTTAAGAGTGAAATTATTTGATAAGCTTGATGCTGTTGGTTCCGATTTCATTCAGGAAAATTCAAAGGGTCTTGTTCTATCCAGACTAAACAACGATGTGATGAACATCAGGGAGTTTGTTTCATCTAAATTTACTGAAATTTATGCGCAGATTCTATTTATAGTCTTTGTAATAGTGTTGATTGTGATGACAGACTTCAGGTTGAGCTTAATATACCTTGTGATATTGCCGGTTTATGCCGTTTGCTTTTATGTATGTGATGTCAAATCTAAAAACTATTACGATGGTCATCAAATGCAGTTGGGGAGATTGATGAGCTATTTTGAAAGAGGCCTGTCAAATCGTGATTCATTCCATGAAAAAGGGTTTAAAAAAATGAATCAAACTGTAATTGACTATTATGTCAAATCCAAAAACGTTACTAATTTTATGGTGCCTGTTACAACCCTTTTAACAAATATAAGTAAGATAACTGTTTATATTGCGGGGATTTACTTTTTAGCAGGTAATGAGATTCAGATAGGGACTCTATTGGCAGTTATTATGTATGGGCAATTATTAACAGATCCTATTAAAAAGCTAAGTTCCTCGATGGCCACTATTGAAACTTCATTTTCAAGCATCAAAAGGATATTTGCAATCATTGACTATAAAAACGATAAATAATTGAATTTCAATCATCTTGATGTCTGATGTAAGCTCAATTATTCTTGCAATTTGAATTGATGCTTTTTTTGAATAATTCTTTGAGGTTTCATAATCCGATTTGCCATTGATGATTGGTGTTGTTGTAAAAGAAGTCAATGAACTCAGTTATATTGATTTACAACAAAAATTATTTTAAACTAAATTATATTATTTTCCTTCTAGACGTTTAATATCTAAAATCATTTGATCAAAGTCAGAAATGAAGTTTTCATCTTGCACTACTCTGAATTTTTCATATTTTTCAAGCACATGTTCTCGTGCTTCTTCAGCAGATATCTTACCTTTGCCAACAAGAATTGGCAGCCTTCGAAGTTTAAGGTAGTCATCCAGCAGTTCTTTCCAATCTTTCATACCCATTGGGATTCTATCCTCTGCGCGTGATTCGGCTAAATTCAAAAAACCTTCTACTAAACTATTTAATCTTGATAATTCATTTTGATTCAAATAATTTTTGGATATGACCACGTCACTTTGTAGTATTTTTCCATTTGGTGCTTTTTTCCAGGTTGTCAAGCCCATATGAGGATTTTCAATATCGCTTCGTGTTTCTATGAGTTCTGCTGCAGTATGGTTGCTTATTGCAAATATCAGTTTGTTTTGTACTGTGGCAAAGAATTCTTTTGTTATGTCTGCATCTTTGTTATAATCAAAGCTTGTTGCATAAATGTCTGTGATTTTTTGATTGAATCTTCTCTCTGAAGCCCTTATTTCTCGTATGGTTTCTAATAATTCATCGAAATAGTCTTCTGTAAATCTTCCACCTTTTTTCAGAAGTTCTTTATCGATGACAAATCCTTTTATCATATATTCCTTTAATATTTTATTGGCCCAACGGCGGAACTGTGTTGCTTCTTTACTGTTTATTCTGTATCCTATTGATATGATTGCGTCAAGATTATACCATTTTTGGGGCCTACCTCGATTATTTGATTTTTTTAAGGATTTCTTAATAAAATTGGGATTGTCTTTAAAAAGGTCTTTAGAAGATATGCTTACTTCTTTTTCATCTAGCTCTCCTTCTTGGATTATATTTGAGAAATGCATTGAAATATTGGCTGATGTTGTTCCAAATATTTCTGCTATGACTTTTTGACTTGACCATAATGTTTCGTTTCCAATTATAAACTCAGCTTCTATATCGTTCTGTTCGCTTTTGTATAGTAACTTTTCAATAAGTTTGAATTCGGGCATACACTTCCTCCTTGGTTTAATTTAAAAATTTTTATAATTGGTTTTATATATGTTAATGATTATTATATCCAATTTTTGTTAGAGCATTTGATAAGTAATATTTGTTTAATATCTATTGCTAAAGTAGTAGATAATTCCGCTACTTTTCGCCCTTATCTGTTCGTATGTTGTAGAACAAATTTCACTAAAAGTAGTAGATAATTTCTATATTGTTATCTTGATGATAATGATGAATTATCCTGTAAAAACAAAGAAGGCAATGACGTTGGTTGTGATAACTGTCAGGAAAATATTCATTTAAACTGCGATAATTTCAATGCAAAAAAAGATTTCTGCTTAAAATTCTTTAGAGATAACATAAGTGAGTTAAAAGAATGTCAAGAAAAAACTGTATTTAATGACACTGACTTAAGCCGCAAATGGTCAAATTAGCTATAAAAGTAGCAACAAAGAGTTAATGTGGAAAAGTAGTATTCCACATAACACTTTAGATTTATTATTCGTCTTTATTTTCATTATATGCTTTTAATACTTCTTGCCAGGAGTTAGTGTTAACGTTAATGTCAGTTATGTAAACCCAGTCAAGAATATCTTCTAGTTCTTCGCTATTGATTCCTAATATTTCAATAGCTTTTTCTAATAGAGTTTCATCTGGAATTAAAGTTGGTTTAAAATCATTCCATAGGAATCTCCAGGCTTTATCTCTTTCTTCATTTTCTGCATTTTTCCTACTTTCTTCAGCATCGTAGTTTTGATTAATTAAAAACAATTCTACTTGCAATTTACCTATCTTTTCTGTGATTTCATTAACGTTTCCTATAGGGAATATTCCATCTGCATAACCGAAGTAATGCTTTAAACATTCTTCAACAAATCCAGATAGATTAGGTATATGTTTTTTTGCTTTTTCTAAAACTTCTTCTTCAATACTGATCTTTAAACTTTTCTTACTCATACTTTCAGCTTCCATTGGTAATACTCAATTCTCAAAAAGGTGTCAGGGGTCTTGAAATATTATGACCATATGGGCATTATGACCATATGACCATGATTTCAAAAGTTACCTTATAGAGATTTTTTCACATTTGAATATGCAATGTCAAAAATACCCTCACGATTAATGCCTTTCTCATGACATAACATGCCACACTCCATTTCCAAATGCCTCAATGATTCAGCAGATAATGGCATACCTTCAATAGCTATATTGCTTTTAATCATATTCTCCATATCAGATATAACATTTAATTCATCTTGTGAATGAATTCCATGTAATGCACCGGCTGTTGCTAATGTTAATCCTAAACCGCTTAATGCTTCTTTATAGATATCAATAGCTTCAATAGCATCTGTTATTGTAGCTTCTTGTCTGTATTCACATTTTGCTCTAGCTATTGTTAATCTCTCCAAAGCTTTCAAATCCCTTGGTGTGATTGGTTTTCCGTCACTTGTTTCCAAAGCGGTTTTTCTTGTATTGACATAAAATTCCCTAAGCAATATTTTTGCATCTTTGCTTAAAACGGGAAAGCAATTTGCCTTCATCCATGTGATATATTTCTTAAACAAATCAATATCTAGAATTTCAGATTCATCAAGAATGAAATCCTTATTAAGCAATGCATCTGCAAGTTTGGAATCCTTTTCTTTATCAACTTCATCTGTTAAGACAAATATCAAATCAAAACGGGATAGATTTGATTCAGGTATATCAAGTTGATCCCGATATAATTTGTAAGGGTCAAACTTACTGTACTTTGGATTTGCACCTGCAAGTATTGATGTTCTAGCTGACATGACTTGAACGAGCCCTGCTTTTGCTGAGCTAACACTTGACTGTTCCATAGGTTCGTTCAAACTCTTCTGTGCTGACGGTGAAAGCTTGTCATATTCATCAATACACAATACGCCGGTATCTGCAAGTACTGTTGCACCAGCTTCCATTGTCCATGTCCCTGTCAATTCATCTTTAACGGTCGATACTGTCAATCCCGCCTGTGATGTATTTGTTCCGGATATTGTAATGTTTTTAGGAGCACGCATTTTCATAGACTGTATCAATTGGGATTTACCTATTCCTGGATCTCCAATCAATAGCACATGAATTGTCCACCTGTCCATCATGCTGGATTTGAAGCTATCATTTAATGGTCTGTTGCCTTCAAATAATTGAAGAATCAAACCTTTCTTTATCATGTCATAACCGTAAACTTCAGGAGCTAAACTGTGCCATAACAATTCAAAAATATTATCCTGTTTAGATAGATTAATTATTTCTTTTACATCTTCTTCAGATATTCTTGAATCTTCAAAAACATCATCAACGGGAGTAATGTTATGAATATGGATAATAAATTCATGTCCATCACTTCTGCCTTTGACTTTACGTGGTTCGATTTTGAAAATACCCGTTACATTAACAACATCCCCTACTTTCAGGTTATGAAATGGTGATGCCAGATAATCCAGTACAATAGCTTTGAATTCTCTTGTGCTGCCACCACCTCTTAACTCTAAAGGTTCCTCCAGTTTCAGTAATCTGTAATTCCTGTAAATACTACTGTCTTTATCAAAAAACATTGATTTACTGGTTCCTGCACATTGATTGTTCTTACAGAATTTTGGAATCACTTCAGCCTGATTGGGATCGTTAATGTTAACCAGGTTTATTGTTCCACATTCTCTGCAGATGTAACATGCTTGTTTCAAATCAACTCTCACATCAGTTATGTTTTTAATCATGGCTCTGGTGCTTATCCATTTGTTATTGCTTGTGGCATCTAAATCATGGAGATTATCTCTTTCAGGCACATTCATGAATTTTAAGGCAACATTGCCAGTATTGAAAATTTCTTCCATCTGATCTATAAATTCATAAATCTGATGTTTCCAGAAATCTTTTCCTGACTGTTCAATTAGGAATTGATTTAGGCTTTCATAATCAATACTGACTTTACACTGTTTATTTTGAGATTTGAGCTTTTCAATCTCTTCGGAATGATTGTCCTTAATGTATTTTTTCAACAGTGCTTTACCGCTTGCCATTGTGAGTTTACTCCATTCAATATAGCTATTTCACTTGGACATCACGTACAATGAAACTGTAATAGACATAGCTTCCGGTTTTTTCCTTAACCTGAATAGTCATCTCACCTAATCTGTTAACGAATTCACGGTATTCAGCAAGGTTAACATTTCTGATGATATTGGATTTACCAACAGAACCTGCATTTTCCAATTCAAGAATACTGGTAATGAAGTCAAATAATACACTGCCTTTACGAATGTTTTTGTGGATGTCACCATCGTTTTTGAGGTTGACGTTGATTTCAATGTATAATTGGTCATCATCCTGGAAGATGTATAATTTGAATCTGTTCACGGTTTTTTCTTCACCATCATCATCAAAGGTGTATGAAGTTACAGAAGACATTTCTGGCCTGCCGGTTAAGAGTTTACCATCTTCAAAGTCTTTTAATTCTGCTTTTTCATATCCGTCTGGAATTTCTACAATTTCTTCATAATCAAGTTGTGTATCTGTGAATATAGTTTGTTTATCATTAAAACTCATTTTATCATCTCATTTAAAAATATTAAAGAGGATTTAGTTTGCATCCTCTTTTAAAAATTTTGATTGGCTTTGAATAGTTTTTTCAGCTGTCATTTCTTCAGCACTAACTTCTCCAGCACCTATCAGTTCAGCTATTGCACGGTTGGTTGCACGTGTCTTTGCAGTAGACATTATAGTGTGATCGCTCACTTTGTCTTTTCCTTTTTCACTGCGGGAACACAATGCATCTGATTCAACACTACGGCCATTAGGTTATGTTGCTCTAACGCAATAGTAAGCTTCACGTACTCTTCCCATTTTGGTCCTTTCAATGTCACGATCAACAATGTGAGTGTCAACATTGAATGCACGTGATAGCTTTTGCCATGCTGATTTTTTCTTAAAGTGTCTTTTCACTTTAACGTAGTTTCCGTTCTCATCTTTTTCTTTTACAATAATTTCCTGATAATCTGTTTCATTTAATAATCCTTTACAGAGTTTTTGATAAGCGTCCCATTGTTCAATAGCTACATCAACATTTGGAACATTATCGGTAGCTATTAATTCAGTTTCTTTAGAAACTTCTGGACTTTCTATAATTTCGGCTTTAACCATTTTATCACCTTTTATAATCCTACAGTACTTGTTATAATTCCAATCCAACCTATCACTAAAGCAAATAATATGCTGCCAATTAATATTAATCGTGGATTGAGGTTCATCGGTTCAGGTTTAGGATATAATCTAACTGGTTTAGACATTTTTGTTAGCTCCGTTATTTTTCCTAAATCCAACAATATATGCTTCGCCTCTTCTGAATTTTACAAATCCAATATCACCTTCAGCCGCATAGTGCATTAATGACAATAGCTTTGCATGAATTTGGGTAACATATGCTTTTTTCCTGCCTTTAACTAATACAGTACCGTTGTCATCAATATGGAGGATTGTTTGTTCTACATCACATTTGGCAACTTTAATTTCACCATTGTGAGTTAAAATGCCATGGTAATTATCTTGGAATTGATTAACGGTGGTTGTCATTTGATCATCTCCGTTAATGCAATGTTTTGAAAATGGGGAATAGCTATTCATACTATTCACCTGATTCAATTTTATTAAATAAATCCCACATTCTGTCCCATATGTTTTTTGGAACTATTACGTGAGGTTCTCCGTCAATGTCTTTCATTTCTATCATAATTAAGACTCCTGTTAATGTTTTAATGTTGTTCATCCGTCTGGTGTTAATCAAGTTTCATTATCTTGATTCTGTATGACTTGAAAAATTCCCTTTCACTTTGAATGTTTTCGTTTTCCTGAATTTCAGCAATACATTCTTCAAGTGCCCTGAAATTATTGAAAATTATTATTTCATTGGGCTTGGGTTTAATTACTTCACACATTATGTTTTGTCTCCTGATTTTTCCCTTGTGGGTGTATATTCAACAATCTAAAACTCAATGTGGGTCAGAAGTCTTTGAAATAAAAATAGTAGGTTGTTAAAAATAGTTTTCAATTATTTACCGGATATTTAGAGTAAAATAAGTCTTTTAATTTAAAATGTATAAATATTTATATATTCCTTAAAATAAACTAAATATTGGGTTAAGTTTTGAAAAGTATTAATTTTTAACATCGTTTGGCGACGTGTCTAATTATTTTTATTTTTCTTACTGACCCATTAGGATTATATTAAAAAATAATATAACTCGTTGTCCACGAAAAATTATTTTTGTATAATCCTTTATCATGATCTTTTTTTCTCATTGCTTTTTTTGATATTTTACCTCCAGATATTGATTTTCAAGCCGTACTAAAAAAAAGTTGTACGAGTGTGAAAAATTGTTCTCACTTCGTAAAATTGCTTTCAGTTAGTAATGGCTAATCATACTTTGTCAAAATGAATATATAAACATTACTATTCTTATTTTAATGAATAATATTCAGTAAAAAGAGTTATTTTATATTAAATTGTACACCCTAAAAAAATAATCATCGGTGTTTTGAAAATTGGTGTTTAGAAAAAAATAAGAAAAAATGTTGAAATGTATAATTTACATTTTCAACTTAATAATTTTTATTTGATATTCATTAAGACTTCCTTTTTAAGCTGTCTGATTTCTTCATCAATACCGTCCATTCGTTTTTTATACTCTGCATTTTCCTTTTCCATCTTAATAAACTCTGGAGATTTGACGGTAATCTTTTCAATCTCCTTGCTCATGGTAAGTGCAGGTAAATGCTGAATATATTCTTCTTTCAGATCATCAGGATTGGCCATAAAGTAAGCAGTATCAGTTTGGTTTTTAGCCTTTCCCTGCAATTCATTTACCTTTTCCATTGGCATGCCGTCATTGTACAATGCGCTTGCATGAAACTTTCTCAGCATGTGGCTGCGGAAACGGTTGTAGTTACCTACTTTACCTAAGTTTAATCTTTCATTTACAAGTGAAAAGCCATGTGTAAAATAATTAGGGTCTACCTTAAAAAGTCGACGGCGATCAAGTAAAGAGTCTATTCTCCACAGCAGGTAATTGTTTATTGCAAGAGTTGCTTCAGGACTGCAGAATGTGGTAAAATGTTTTCCTGTTTTTTGTCTTTTGATGTGAAATGTTGGAACTACACCTTCACAGTTACCCAAATCAGCAATTATATCAAAGATATTGGTTTCGTTTGTGTATTCACTCACTGCCTCAATATAATCTCCGATGGTCAGGTTTAGTGTTTCCATTCTGGCACAACCGCTGGACGCCATAAATAATATGATGGGTTTAATTGTTGGTGTAGCCACATCCACGGCCTTTCTGATGATTTCCTTATCAGGCAAGTCTTCAAATTGTATAGGTGCAGATGTGTTTGCAGCTTTTTTATTTATTGGGGGCAATTCGAAAAGTTCAATTTCATAATACCTGTAGATTACAAGTATAGGTGTGAACATTGCTTTTACAGTATTCAATGAAAAATTGTCAAGAAGGTATTGCCTGAAGGTCAACAGTCTTCTTTTTAATTTTCTGCGTTTCCATTTTATACCTGCATCTTCTTCTGCTTCAGCTTCTTC
This sequence comes from Methanobrevibacter thaueri, assembly GCF_003111625.1. Lineage (NCBI taxonomy): Archaea > Methanobacteriati > Methanobacteriota > Methanobacteria > Methanobacteriales > Methanobacteriaceae > Methanobrevibacter > Methanobrevibacter thaueri. The sequence continues at coordinate 92,620 of NZ_MZGS01000028.1, forward strand.
CAAGAGTTCAGTCAAACTCTTTCCACAAAATTCGGTATACTTTTTCACAGCGTGTTTGTAGATTCTCTCCGTTCTCTCGCTGTGGTTTTTCATAATATGTACTTCTTCAATTAACTCGTTGTCCATAATATCACTTTCTATTTTTTTAATATTATAGGATTTTAGTGAGAGCATTTGACAAGTAATATTTGTTCGTTAACTATAAAACAAATCTAACTAAAAAGTAGTAGATAATTCATTTACTTTTTAATTTTTTTTGTTCGTATCGTATCGAACAAATTTCACTAAAAGTAGTAGATAATTTGAAGTGCGTTATGCCAACAATATTTGTATTATCTGTCCAATTAGCGCCAACTGGAACTATTCTATAATTCTTATCTAATCTTTTATCAGATTCTTCTAAATCTAGATCTGATTTAAAGTCTTTGAAATCCCAATCATCAACATCAATAATAATTTTAACTTCCTTGCCCAAATTTTGTTTTAAATATTTTTGTAGCACTTCATTTTTTTTATAAGATAATTTAAATATAATTCTCATATCTCCTTGAGATTTAATTCCATTGACAACAATATTGCAAGGGATTTGACCTTGATTAAAAGGAGTATAATCATAAATGGCTTTATTGGCCATCCATTGTCTATCTTCATATGAGGATTTATTAGATTTTTGAATTAATTGCATACTCTGTTCTGAATCGATATAATCATCAGACCTTAAATTTCTTAATGAATCATATTCAATTTTTAGATCAATATCTTGATCCTGATTTTCATCAAATTTTTCTTTAAAATAATTTTTTAATTCATCACTATAATATTTTAATTGAATTGTTGGATATAAACTCCCCACAGCAGGAATACCATCCACATTCATATTAAATGTTATTTGAGATTCCTTAATCGGAAATATCCTTTCGAAAAAAATAGGACTAAGAGTCCATGACTGATTACTCCATGATGAAAAATTAGATTTTACTTGAACTGTTAAGTAATCTTCATCATCATAATAATATTCTTTAAAAAATTTAGAAAACAATTGAGACAATTTTGTTTTACCGGTACCGGAATTACCTGTAAATATAACAAACGATTTGACTTTTAAAGATAATAAAAAATTTTCAACAACATATTTATCAAATAAATATCCATTATCTATAAGATACTTATAAAACGAATTTTCCGAAAAATTTTCTGTTTTCATAATAACACCCATACAAGAATTAAACTATATTAAATTTTTACAATCATTATTTTAAGTCAATCTTCAGTTTTTTCAATGACCTCATATATTCCCTGTTTAACTTTATCATAAAATAATTGGCCAGTATAACCTAATTTAGTACTATCAATAGAATCTTTCCCATTGACAATAGTCTTAACAATAGCATTGACCCTTTTACCAGTTAATCTATGAATAGTCCTTATTTTTTCGATTTCTTGAAACATAAATCTGTAATTTTCCATAAGAATGTCATCCTCAATTAATTTACCTAATAAAAATAAATCATGGGGATTTTGAGGTCCAAGAACCTCTCCTTTTACCCACTTACTAGTAGCAGGAATGGTTTTTTCACCACCAACTTCATTAAATTTTTTATTAAAAGAAGTGTAATTTAAATTATTAACTATAAAGAAATTCATAACCTTATTTTTCCAGTACTCAATTGAATTTTTATCTACAGCCAGGTCTAAATCATAAATCTCAATAATAACATCTAATAATCGTTTTTTATCATCACCCTCAACAAATATTAGAAAATTCCCTTCTTTGATTAATTTTGGGGCCCCCTCCAAAAATTCACTTTTATCATTTAAATAGTTATAAGATTTGTTAACTGGCAATTTTTTATAAATTACACTACCTGTTTCAACATTTTTTAATTTGAATTTAATAGTTTTAACTCCGGAATTTTCTTCTGCTTCCAGTGATTCCCTATTATCTTTTTCGATTTCTTTTTCAATTTTTTCAGAAACTTCAAAATCTTCATTAAATTTAGAAGATTTGAAAATATCTTTTATCATAAGAGAAATATAATCCTCCTCAAATGATTCGTCATTGAGTTCCTTGTCAATATCTGTTGGAATTTCAAAGTTTTTATCAATAGACTCTATAAAACCAGTATCATCATCATGCCCCAAAAATTCATACATTTCTTTAAAACTTTCGATTCTGAACCTATCATCTGCTTTATTTATATATTCAATAGATTCTATTTGTTTAGAAATTTTTTCATAGCAATATCCTTCATATGACACTATAAGAATAGTATCATAGGGCATGAATAATTCGGAAAAATATTTTAATGGAACTGCGCCTGGCAACAAAAGATTATAATCCTCTTTATTAACTAACAATGATTTATGTAACCAATGAATATTTTTAACAATAACGCCTGAAATATTAAATTTAATCAATTTTTCATTAAGTAACGCGACTTCACCGGAATTATAACAACAGATTATTACATCTTTATCATTGCCAAAATATTTTTTTTTATTTTTTGCAATATCCAATATTTTATATTCTTTACCTATCCTATTAAATGAGTTTTTTTCACCATAATGTCTGGATTTGCCTAATTCAAAAATAATGCTCATTAGACAATCAATAAAATCATTCAATAAGCTTTGAGTTGAAGGGTCATTTTCTTTATATAGATTTTTCTTAAATATGTCTAAAAAATGAACTAAACGTAGATGTTTACAATCCCCATTATCAGCACAATATTTAACTTTATATCCCAATGGACTTACAGATAGATCTAAAAAAGAGTAAAATAATTTTTGTGAAACCCTAAACAATCGCTTATTGACAACATTATTCCCATCAATGTTTCTTAGTATGCTTTTACCATATCCGTAAAGTGACTGAAAGTTACCTAAACTCAATAATGGTTTAACAATAGATACATTGCATTTATTATCAACTGAATGAGAATTGAATAAAATTTTTGAATCCAAATTATAATTTGGTATAACTTGTTTTCTTTTAGGAAAATCCTCCAAATTAGAGTAATATTCTTGAGATTTAGATAGTAAGTTTGAATCTAATAATAGATTTTTATTAAAAGGTATTAAAAATGAATTTGTTTTATTTTTAACAAGATTAATGAATTTAGAATTAGGATTAGAAAAATGAAACAAAAATTTAATTTCACTATCCAAATATTTTGATATCCATTTCAAAAAACGCTCAGCAGTATATTTTGAGTTTACATATAAATCAACATTTTCAAAAATTACCAATCCTAAGTCAATTGAAGAATCACTTAATGTGGATAGTTTTGAATCAATTTGAACTTCGGATATCTCTTCGATTATATTTAAATTATCCTCAGTGAATAATAATATTTTAGGCTCATTCATTTCCAATCTATCAATTAAATTCTGTTTTTCTATGGCAATTTTCTTTTTACCAGCGGATTTTGGAAATTTAATATCCGTCTTTAGAACTCCTTTACGTATAGCACCTATAATATTTGTATAAAAAACAAAACTTCCTGCATAATGGTATAACATACAATAATTTAAATTATGAAATTCTTTTACATTTCTATTTTTAAACCCTCTATGGTGAGATGTGAAAATTAAAACACTTTTCTTTTGATTTTTTGCGAATATATGTGCTAAAATAGGTATCGGTTTAAGAACATTATCTGGAAAAGATAAAATTAAATTTTTTTCAGTGATTAAATTTGAAAACAAATCTAAAAAAATATTTGTTGTAGGGCTTAAATTATCTCCTAATGGAATCTTATAATCCGGTTTATCTTTATCTTCTCGAGTGGAATTATAATTATAAGCTCCTAAGTTTGATACAAAACTTTTCCAATTTTTCATATTACCAAAAGCCCTTTGAAAACCTATTAGTTTTGCCGATTAATACATCCCTATCCAAATCCATGTTAAATTCTGAACAAACATACTCTGGCAAATATAAACATGAGAAACATGCACCAGTTTCTTGAATGCAAGAAGGATCTAAAGAACAATCCTCAATATCTCGTTTAATTCCTTCAAACCAATCAAATAATGCATTTTCAAAAACAAAAGAAAATCCTCCAATATTGATTGATGATGAAGAATATATTAAAAATGATGCTGAATTGACAAACAACATTTCGCCACATGAGTCCTCTTCTAGTCCAGTATATAAAGAAGATCTCCTAATTAAAATATGAGATAATGTGTGAATTAACGTTTTAACAGCATAATATTCTTCACTGCCGTTTTGCATCCCCATCAATATATTGACAGCAAAATCCTCTTCTGAAACATATTCCATATCCAATAAACCTAAGTCAATTAACCAATTGACTACTTCACATTTATCCAAATTAAACATTAATCCCTCAGTTTCAAAAGGAACCACATATGATCTGATGGATTCATTTTTGTAATCCCAAATAGGTTCAAAATGAGGAACAAAATCCTCTTCATAAAATTTATTTAAACCTACATTTAAACCAATTACCGCTGAAACTAAATTTATATTCGAAAGGTAATTAACTTGTTCTATTTTATAGATCTTTTTAAATGAACCATATTCTTTTGTTAACTTTTCATTTCCTTTAATAAAGTCATTATAACTAACAGAATCGATTAAATCTTTAGATAAACTACCACTAAGAACCATATGATCATTAATATTAACAAAAGAATAATTATCAAATTCTTCTTCTAATTCATTTAATAAATCTAGTAACATTTCAACAGATTTTTTAGTATTTGGATCAATTTTATCCATCACAACTTCATTTTGAGACATGTCTAAAAAATTGTTTATATGCAATATTACTTGTTTATGGTCATCATTATCCTTGCAGGGTTCCCTATCCAAAAACTCATCAAATTTATGTAAATACAATCCTAAAAGAATATAATCCAAATATAAGGAATCATAATCTGTATTTGGAATATCTACTGTAGTTAATACAATAGGATGAAAAATTGAACCTTCAGTTGCCGTTAAAAGAGTATATCTACTTGGATCCTCATTTGAACGATTATTATGATAACATTTTTGTGCTAAAATATCCTTAGGAGCATAATTATTATTTTCCCTTGAACAATCTAAACATTCTAATTTCCATGTTATTGGTTGAAACTTATCATCCCTCAATAATTTCCATTTGGCATTGTTTTTATGAACTTTACAATAAGAAGATAAATTTTCAATACTTCCACACTTTTCACAAAATTTCATTTGGATAATCTGTTCGTAACTTCCACCACAACCCAATTCACAATTATCAAAATCAAAGTGATCAAATTTTTCATACTCATTTTCCTTAAAAGAAATAAAATGATTACACTTTCTACAAGCAAATGCTTTAGGATAAACATTAGCTAAAGCTGAAAATGAATTTTTACTTTGATAGATTTTATATGGAAATATTTCAAAATTTTTTAAAAAAGATTTTGAGATATTATTAAATAACAAACCATAATACTGAATTCTCGTATTATATCTCTTAGAAATTTCATTGAATAAATATTTTTTTAGTCTTAACTCATTATTAACATTTAAATTATCTTTATCATCATCAGGGAATATTTTATTCACTTTAAATGAAATATTTTCTCTAGAAATAATTAAATTATCCACTACATGAAACAAAGCACTATTCACGGGATATGAAATATTTTTATTAACCGCCATTTAAATCACCAAAATCATCTATAACACATAGGTAATATTCGTTTAACATTAATACTATCCTGAATACCTCTCATACCAGTTTGAGTTTTAAAATAGGTATAAGGACTATCTTCTAAAACATATGGTAAAGAGATTTCATCGCCAGTATACCCTTTTAAATGATTAATTCTTTTATCAACTTCAATCTCAATATTTTCCCTAAAGTAATCAGATCCAATATCCTCATTATTAACAACATAAGCTTTTTTAATAAATTCAATGACCATTTGCCTATTAGTATCATTCTTAAGAGCTTTATTTGCATCTTTTAGTTTAAAACAAGATTTTTCTAATTCATTAGAAAGATAATTAATAACCGCTGCGTTGAAAATTGATGTAAATGTTTGTTTAAATCCTAATTTTGTCCAACGAGCTATAGGAACTTTTTCAACTTTATAAGGAAGTATCTTATGATATTCATTGAAATTTTGATAAAAACTAAGGTCCCTAACTCTATTAGGATAAAACCATAAGAAAATTAAACCATGATATTTTCTACCTACGCGACTTAATGCCTGAATATATTCAGAAGTACTTCTAGGAATTCCTTGGAAAAACATAAGGTTCCATTTATCCAAGTCAACACCATGTGAAACAATATTAGTTGCAGATGTTAATTGTAATTTTTGATCATTCTCCTTGAAATCCTCAATTTCCTGCATAACTTCCTTAATATCTTCTAGATCATCTGCACCAGTTAAAGTCATAGAATCTATACGATATACATCAAAATTAGAATCATTAATATTTCTCCCTACAAAATTCCTAGTATTATGAACATCAGAAACTTTTAAATGATAAGATAACATGCTTTTAAAAGAACCCACAATTTTACTTAATGAATCTTGATCAACACCCAGTTTATTAGCAAAATCCATATCTTCTTCAACAGATTTAATAAATTCGGAAACATATCTTAAAGATAATATTATTGCAGAGTTATTATCAATATTATTAGGTTTCAAACCGATGATTTGTCTATTGATAATTGGAGAATCATTTTCTTTTGGATACTCAAAGAAAAACTCTTCTCCCCCAATATCTGTTAAATTAGGAGGGAATATTCTTAATTTTTTATTATATAATTCTTTAACTTGCTTTTCCGCTCCATTAACCGTTGCAGTCATTACAACATATTTAAGATGTTCACCATTACATTCATAAGAAAATGCATCATATAATGTTTCAAAATGAGAATCAATAGTTCCAAAACCTTCTTTAACTAAGTGCATTTCATCTTGAATAATTAATGACGGACCAGTATTAAAACCAACATTAACAGGTCGATTCTCACCATTACACCCTTTAATATCACATTCCCCATTTCTAACAATAAAACCATGACCTTCTGAACACTTATCTATTTTTCCACCAAAGATATTTTTAACTCTCTCTTGAAAAGAAATTGCAGCTAATTTATCAACAGTTGAAACAATGAAAGTTGGTAAGACACGAAAGATCTCATAATCTGTATAAAATAATCCGAATTTTCGTTCACATCCAGAACATTGATGTAAAATTAATGATTTTTCTTCATCAACAGTTAAAAAAACTTTCTCGCCACAAATTGGACAAACAGAAATAATTTTTCCAGGAATCTCATCATTATTCCTAATCTGTTCAATAATTTCTACATTGTCCTTAGGAAATGTGCTATCATCTTGATTTCCCACATAATATGCTACAGTAAAAGGATAACCTTTTATTTTATTATCCAATCTTATTTTCTCTGCCCAAATAAATAAACTAGAAATTCTTTGTAATTGTTGAATAGACAACATTCTTAATGGAAATTTAGTTATAGCAGATACTCCAAATGTTTTTCCAATCAATCTATCATAAAAAATTGTGAAAATTACAATCCCAAAATATGATTCGGATTTGCCCCCTCCAGTCATTACATGTAATAAATCACAATACTCTCTTGAACTTGATTTACATACAATTTCAGGTATCATTGAAACTATGAAAACTATTTGGAACAACCTCCATGAAGAGTATTTCCCATTAGAATTCTTTAAAAATGACTTATTCATCAATTTAAATGCTTTTAATGCATTATTATTATCTTTTAAGCAATTAATTCCCCTTAAAAAATTTTCTTTAGACTTTTGAAAATTTGTGAACTCGTCAGAATTATCTAAATTAATTTCACAATTTTTGTTAAAATTATCCATTAACTCATATAATTCTTCAAGTGATTCAATACACTCATCGGAAATAAACTTCTCAAAAGTTGCCTTAAAACCATCTTTTTCAGTGCGTGGAGACTTTTTAGGATCTTCATAACGTGAATAATGGATTGTATTAATCTTATTTTCATCATCCAAAATAGCATGACAGTTTATAGTCCTAAGTTTATTTGTATAAATTTTCTTTTGATCATTTTTTTCATAAGAATAATGAAATGGTCTTAATTGATTAGTTTTTAGATTAATTTCCAAATGACAATTAAATAAAAATGTTTCAAAATTTCCTTTTTCAGTAAGATTTACAATACCAATCTCAATTAATTTTAGTAATTCATCATATTCAAATAGATCCGAATCATTTAAATAAAGTTTACATTTCCATTCAAAATTAGGATAGGTACCTCTTCCTTTAAAGTTTTCTAACTGATCATTGTACCCATCTTCACTATCACATGTAATCTCATCTTTATTTGTAGCGGTAAACAGTAAATCATCTTCATATATCTCATCGATGAACTTAGATAAATCTAATTCAATATTATTTTCTAAAAAATTTAATGAAACAGGACTTCCTTTAAATTCTTTTCGCTTCCAAACTTTAGCAAAAACATGTTTATCATTATCATCATTTAATTCAGTGACGTAGGAAAGTTGTTCTTCAAAAGTTGGAAAAACTCGATAAAATACACAAAATGAAGGAGTAACCTCAATTGAATCAACCATTTGGTTTAACAAAAATTTAATAGACATATTATTGTTTTTCACCGAAGTTTTTGACCTATTATTCTTAATATCCGCATCTGCTAAAGAACCAATTACAATTGATCTAGAAGGTCTATTAACAGAACGAAATCTAAAGAAATCGTCATGCGATCCCTCTAATTTACTTAAAACATCACTAGCCAGAATATCCGCAAAATTTTTATAATCCTGCAACATCAAATCAACATCCTTATCTAATATTATAACATGTGGTTAAATTATTATTTAAATTAAAAACTATTTAAATTTAGTTATTTTAAAAAAAAATAATTATTAAATATTTATTTATCAAAATATAAATTATTAATAAAAATAAGTACATTTAATCCATTTAAACTTAAAATAAACATTTTAAAAAAACTTAAAAAATGAAATTAGATCATATATTAAAGATCAAAAAGAGATCAAAAAAATTAGATCTTAAATCAAAAAAATAAAATAAAAAAAATCAGTTTGCACTACATTATAACAAAAATATGATTACATATCTTATAAATAAATCAAAGCATTTTATCCATAATGCTCTCCAACCCAACCTTGATTGACATCAGGAATGCCATCTTCACAGTATTCGTCATCATCAAAATCGTTATAATCAATATACTGACACCTTGGAAGGCATATTCCCTCATTATTGCAATTTACACATTCCCATAAATCTCCTTTCCAATCAAAGAGAGTTCCGCAATTATAGCATTCATAAAAACCTTCGCCATAATCCTCATATCCACAAAACGGACAAACCCACTCTTTGTCTTCGTCATTGATTTCTTCATAGCAGTTAGGGCATATTACCATTTATCTCACTCCAATTTAATTTCAATGGTTATTGAAATATTCTATATTAAATGTATTTTTTTAATCTCTTTCATAATTATAAATTCGTATCAATTATCCAATATTTATAAGATAAATCAACCTGCAAATTTTCATGCATGAAAAACACAGCCAAAACAATATCCCTTTATATATAAACAAATATTAAAAAATATTAATTATTAACTACTAAAAAATTTTAAAAAAAATAAAAAAAGGAGAGCATTAAACTCTCACTTTAACCTGACTGACTTTGTGATTGGTGCTGTACCTATGGTATCCATGATCAACACCGCCATGTCTCCATTTTGTCCAGTGCCATTTGCCATTGGATTTATACTTGTATTTTGTCAAGTATTTACTGCTGCTTAATTGCTTACCGTTTTTAAGAACTTGAATGTCCACGTCATAGTAAGTGCCCATACTATAGCTTTTAATTTTCCATGTTCTTGTCTTAATCTTATATTTTCCAGTTTTTTTGGTTTGCCATTTGTCTTTTGACTTGAAAGTTACGGTCTTTGCTGTAGCCGCACCCATAGTCATTCCAATGACAAAAATAACCAATACGACAATAAGAATATGATTGGTCTTTATTTTCATAGTATCACCAAAATTATATTTGTGTATAAGTTGTATATAATATTTGTTTTACATCATATCTTACTGGCAAGACACCAACCGAAAAACCTATCATCTCAAGGTTCCAGACACCCTTGCAGGGAAAAATCCCATGAGTGCAGCATCAGATTCCTTCCGCAGGCATCATTCCAAAGTTATTCCAACACCCTACCAAAACAATTCCAATCCTATTCCAAGACCATTCAAACAGTCTCCCCTTGTTATTCAAAACATATTCCTAACTCATTCCAAGATTATTCCAACACTATCCCAATGTTATCCCAGACATATCTAAAAAAAAGAGAAAATAAGAAATAAAAACTATTTCTTATCCTTATACCAAACCGTAACCTTATACGGAACATATCCAGTTACAGGCTTTATGGAAATGCAGCCATACTTTACCTTCCTGGAGGTCTTGGTGATGACCTTGCCGGTGTTTTTGTTCTTGAAGTAGAACTTGGCCTTCACTAGCTTGGTGTGCTTTGCATTAGTCAATCCCCCGCCGTTTGCCTGCGCATAGACTCCCGGATTGTATTGCCTGTATTCGGTCTCATAGACTGTATCTATGTAGTCGCCGTTTTTAAGCTTTTTGGACTTGATGGCGGTTTTTGAAACCACGATTGCCACATTGACCCTGTGGGTTCCCTTCTTAAGCACCACTACCGGAATCTTTCTTTTCTCCTTTGATACGGGATTGTATGCGATTATCCTGTTCTTTCCGACCTTGAAGTTGCTCTTGATTTTCACATATCCATTGCTGTCGGTCTTGAGCTTGTACCAATGGCCGTTCTTCCAGATTTTAACGGCGTGCCCATTCAGCGCCTTTCCTTTTGTGTCCAAAAAGCGGATCTTGAATTTCTTCTTGGATGTGGAGAACTTGACAAGCTCCTTTGCAGGTATTGTGGACTTGATTGTGACGGTATTGTCGGCGCTCCAGTAGCCTCTTCCGTCCCCTGACTCGATGTAGGTTTCAGCATCATACTTTCCGACCTTATAGTTCAATGGAAAGTAAACCTCCCCATTGCTGTTGGTTGCCTTTTCCTTATAGCTTCCCCAGTCAAGCCTGAATGACACGTAAACCCCCTCCATCGGAAGGTAGTCGTCATCATAGACCTTGACCTTGAATTTAGTGTCCTCATCACCGTAATACTTGACGACGTTATGGGTGACGACCGTGTCGTCAACGTACTCCTCGCCGTCCTCGTCATAGAAATAAGTCTTTTCAAGAGTGTCCTCGTCACTGCTTGCGGACAGCGCATCATCGCTTTCGGCTGAAAACAGTGTCTGATTGTCCATTGCTGAGACCGCTGAGATGGAAACCAGAGCAATGAACATTAAAATAACGGCATGTCTCATCTTCATGTCTATCACCACTATTATAATATTGTGTCTAAAATGATATAAATAAGTAACACCAATATATGATATGACATCCATTTTTTGCAAAAAGTGGAAAAAAAGTTTCACACAGGAGGGAAAAAATGAATAGGAAACTCTTGATTATGGCCATCCTGACAATCTTTGTGGTGGGCATGATCTGCGCATATGCCTGCGAGCCGGTTGACGCAAAACCGATTGCAAAAATCAAAAAAGGCAAAAAGTACTACACAGTAAAATTCAAGTACAAAGGCCACAATTACAAAGCCAAGCTCAAGAAAAACAAGAAGGCCACAAAAATGTATGGGGACAAGGTCTACGACAGCACCAAAAAGAAAGGAGGGCACAAGTTCCGTTTATATCATACAACCTACTCAAGCGGATACGACAAGGTGGGATGGAATTTCTGCAAGCAGAGAAACAGCGCCGGGGAAGGGCATCTGTATTATAAAATCAAATGGGTTTAGACAACATTATTGATCAAACCCATAATTTTCTATTTTTCATACCATATGGTGGCGTTGCATGCCTCATAGCCGTCGATCAACGGAAATCCTTCGATATACCCGTCGGTTGCATTCTGCACCTTGGACATCACCTTGCCGTCAGCTGACCTGTAGAAGACTTCCGCCTTGACCAGTTTCGTATTGTGGGGCTCAATGTCCTTTGACCCGTTTCCGACATACCAGTGGTCAATGTGGACTCCCTGGGAGTACTGCATGCCTGTCCTGTACTCGTTGAAGCAAATCACCGCATCCCCTCCGGAGAGGTTTGTGCACTTGTTCTTGAAAGGCTCGCCGTCTGTGACGTTCACCACATCGACTGTCACGTTGTCGACCTGTGTGAAGAAAACGTTTGCTGAAACCGCTGTCACGGACACAAGGGACAATATTATCATTATCATTAGGAATTTTCTCTTCATGATTTAAATAATGGCGTGATGCTAATTAAAGTTGTCGGAGATTGTTCCAAAACTGTTCCAGACTTCACCCGGTAATGTCCCAAGACTATCCCAAAGCCCCTCCAACATTAACCAATAACTATCCAAACGCCATACCGGATCCATTCCGGGATTATTCAAAATCCATTCCCATGTTATACCAGACCCATTCCAACATTATCCCAAAAAAATTCCAACAATCTCCCAACACCATTCCAGAATTATACAAAACCAATCCCCACATTATCCCAAACCTGTCCCAACACCATTCCAGAATTATACAAAACCAATCCCCACGTTATACCGGACCTGTACCAGATCCATTCCGACATTATCCAGAATCAATCCAAACACTCTCCCAACATCCCTCCGAATGCATCCCAACAATCCCCCAATGCCATTCCAACATCCTCCAAAATCAGTTCAAACACTCTCCCAACATCATTGCGAAAGCATACAAACTGTCTTCCAACTCCATTCCGAACTTATTCAAGGGATCTTCCGACACCATTCCGAATTCCCTCCAAATGAATCCCAACATTCTGGCGAACCTCAGCCGACTTTATCCCAAATCTCTCCCAACACCATTCCAATGTGCATGGAGCTAAGTTACTGCATGGATTATCATGCCATGGTAGAAAATAATTGAAATGTCATCCGTCAGATTGCCTTTGAAATAAAAAAAGCAGTGAATTATTGAAGCGGACTAAAAGCATCTTAGGGGTTTAAAAAAATAAGAAAATGTGTAGATGCATTGCGCACCTACTTGATTTTGATTTTAGATTATACCAAGTTTCTTGGCAGTCTTCTCATCAACCTTACCGGTCACTTTCAGTCCCTTGGCTTTTTGGAACTGCTTGACGGCCCTGACAGTGCAGTCATGGTAGATTCCGTCAACCATTAGGTAGTGGCCCTTGTATGACAGATAGTATCCGTTCTTTTTCAGTGCCCTTTGAATCTTTTTGACTGTTGCCTTGTCCTTGCTTCCTTTGGAAACTGTCTTGAAGGCTGCCTTGACCTTAATATTCACTTTCTTGGTTGCCTTATTGTAGTATGCATCACCCTTGAATGTGACTGTTGCCTTGTAGGTTCCCTTCTTGGTCAACTTGGCAATCTTGAAGGTCGCCTTGCCCTTGCTGTTGGTTGTGGCCTCGTATGTCTTACCGTTGACTTTCAATGTAACTTGGGCTTTTTTGATTGATTTACCTGTCTCATCCTTCAATGTTACAGTGAATTTCTTGGTTTTAACAGTAGTTTTGAAGGTTTTTGCCTTGGCGGTTATTTTTGATGCCAGCTTGTTGACTGTGACCTTGACCTCTTTTGATGATGCAGTATAGTTGTCATTTCCTGCAAATGCAATCTTTGCCACATACTTATCCGGAGCAAGGCCCTTGGTTGACACCTTAACCTGTCCTTTTGCATCGGTTGTGTATTTTTTAACACCTTTCAAGTCAACGCTTATGCTAGCTCCTGCCACAGGCTTGCCGTTTGCGTCCTTTAAGGTTATGACAAGGTTTTTGTTGTCATTGTATGATGAGGTTACGTCATCGGCTGCAATCTCTGTTTTCATCTGTGTGATTGGAATTTCAATTTCAAATGAATAATCATCCATCGCCAGACCGACTGTTCCAACTCCAAGAGCGGTTCCTGTGAACTGGACTTTTTGGCCGAGGGTGACGTTTTCATAATCACTGAGTTTCCCGTTGGAGGCAAAGAGTGTCATGAGAAACTCAGGCAACAGGGAATTGTCATAGTCTAAGACTTTACCGGAAGATGCGTTATATAAGTACAGCTTGAATGTGACATCTGAAGTGCCTGAAAATGGAATTTCATCAGGTTCAGCTGTTGCATTTAAAAACAGCCAGGCGTTCATGTTATCCTGTGGCGCTTCATCATAATAATAAGCATTGTTTCCAAACCAGTTGTTGTTTAAGTCGAGATTGAATGTAAAGTCGAAAGAAGCACCTGAAAAGATGAAAATGTTGTTATTGATTTTAGACGAATCAGCCTGAGATCCTCCAATCTCATTTCCTATGAACAGGCATCTTGAAATTGACATGCAATTGGCGGCACCCAAATATATGGCACTTCCACCCTGTTGGGCATAGTTGCCTATGAAAGTGCAGTTAGTCACATTGTTCCATCCTCCCTGATATTCAATGGCTCCTCCTTTAGGGGCTGAATTGTCAATGAATGTGCAGTTGTCAATAACACAGTCAATTGTCTTAACGCGAACAGCACCCCCTCCATAAAAGAAGCTTTGATATCCATTTTTGAAAACTATGTTTTTAAGTGTCACCACACCATTCTCAACATCGAATATTCTTGCCTTGCCGTCGGCATCGATAGTGTGACCTTTACCGTCGATTGTTATGCTGCGTTCAATCTTGATTCCGTTGGTGTATCCAGAACCTTCATATGTATAATTGTTTTCCAATGTTATTGTTGAACCGTAGCCCGCATTGATTTTGCTTTCCAAAGCTGCAAATGTTCCATCATCAGTTTCACCGATTGTTTGGGCCTCATCAGCGAAAATGACTTCACTGTTCTCATCATCTTGTGACATTTCCATTTGCGAATTGTCCAAACTGACCGCCATCGTGTCATTCACATCACCTGCAAAGGCACAGGTCATGGTGAACAGGACGCAAAGGAGCAATATTAATGTTGAAAAGCTCTTTTTAAACTTCATTTCCATAATCCCTCCCTATTTGGAATTATGATTGAATGTTTATCACGAGAGATATATATATTTAGTGTAAAAAATAAATGCCATCAGGCGATTTGATTAAAAAAATTATACAAAGACAAACTGATTAGATATAAGAAAACAAACCATGGTGATGATGTTTATCTAAACATTCATGAAAAATCAAAAATTGAAGAGGAAAAAAAAGATAAACTTGAGCAATTATATAACTGGAAATAAGCATATAAACTGATATTTGTATTCCTATCAGTTTTGCTTGTGAAAAATGAATCATAAAGTTATTAATAATCTCAATTCCCAATGAATCTGCATTATATTTCAGTGAAAAGATCTAATTTAGGAGAATGTTCTTTTCATCTTATATCCATTAATCATAAACTTCAAAACAAAATTTAACAAGAAGAAATCAATATTTATTTAAGGCATTAGAAAGTATTAAATAAGAATTAGATTATAATTATTAATTAGATTTTATGGTATGTGATTTTCGTGCGAGATTATAATATCGATGAAGCTCGAGAAATTTTAAAATCACAAGACCCCGATAACTTAAAAATCATTCCTCATGTGGAAGAACGCTGGTTAGAAAGAGATTTTAAAATTAATTACACTGTAGATTGTCTAATTAATAAGATACCATTATCGATTTCTAAAACCTATTATAATCGTTTTAAGCTAATATATCCACATGAAACAAAGCCGACAATGGATTTGTATGTGATTATTGAAATTAGTGATGATGAAAATGTAAGTGTCATCACTGTTTATCCCGAAGAAAAGAAGAGGAGAGAACATGAAAGGAAACGCAGATAATTCTTTTGAAGTGGATTACAGATATGATTATGCATATGATGTTTTGGCAATTAAAGTTACCAGACCATTTAAATATGATAAGACTGTTGAAATGGATGAAGGGGTTTTGTTGGATTTTGATGAAGATAATGTTCCAGTGTCTTTAGAGATTCTTGATGCTTCCAAAAGACTAAATGTTCCAAAATATAGTTTGAAGAATTTAATTGATTTTAAAATGAGTGTTTCAGTGGATGATAAATCCATATGTGTATGTGCTAACTTTAAGGTTATGTTACACAATAGCGAACAGACTCCTGTTTTAGAATCATTTACCAGCAACTATTCAAATATACCTTCTATGGAAACTGAATTTGCAACTGCTTAAATTCAGTAAATTTTTCTTTTTTTAATGAAATTGTTTGAATTATTTAACAGATAGTTTTTTATAATTATTTATGTCTCAACTTTTTTCTGCAATTAAGAAAACCTATTTACAAGTTAAACCGTATAATAATAAAAAATTAGCTATAAACTGATATTTATATACTTATTGGTTTGGCAGTGCCAAATGAATAATAGAATTCATAATCTGGTTGATGATTAAGATATTTTTTGGTTGATGATTAATTTTTTTAAATTCCTTAAATTACTTATTTTATGATTTAAAGCATTTTAATGGAAAATAAAAAAATAGTGTTGGTTGATGATTGAGGTTGATGATTAATGTTTTAATCAAAAAAATTATCTTAAATTATATTCAGTATTTCTACCTTTTCCTGTGCTTTTAATTAATTCTTTATTTTTTAATTTTCTAATAATTTTATAACTGGCTTGAGGGGAAATGTTTAACATCTCTTGAATATCCTTATTTTGAATATGCTTTTTTTCTTCAAGAAGAGTCAATACAGAAATTTCATTTGGGGTTAATTCAATAGTATTGTCATATTTTGATGTGATTTGATCTAACTTCAATACTTCAGATTTAACTTTATCAATTGAATATAGCACACCTTGACAGAAATATTCCAACCAATTTGTTAAATCATGGTTTTTATCTGCACTTTTTAGCGCATCAACATAAGCTTGCCTATCTTGATTGTAATATTCGTCCAAGGTGAAGTAGTTATCAATATTAAACTTATGGATTGACAATATTAATGTTGCCATAAGTCGGCTGGTACGTCCGTTTCCATCAATAAATGGATGTATACGTACTAATTCATAATGAAGAATTCCTGCGATAATGACCGGATACATTTCATCTGTTGAATTGTTTAACCAATCCAATAGCTCATCTATCAAACCAGGTACTTTATAAGCATCCGGAGGAATATAATTTATTTTTTTAGTGTGTAAATTACCAATGAATACACGAGTGTCCCTGAATTTACCTTCATATTCTTGATTTTTTAATAAGTCTTTAGTGAGATCTTTATGAACAGATAAAATTGTGTTTTTAGTAATGATTTTATCTGAATATTTATTTAAATTGTTCAATACATTGAAATAATTCAATACCTCTTGTTCTGCTTTTGTTGTTGGTTTTTGATTGTTATTGATTAATGTTTTTACTTCTTCCAAGTTTAAAGGATTTCCTTCTATTGATGTTGAATAATGTGAAGACTTAATTAGAGCATCCTGTTTCAATTTAGTGTCATATAATGGGATAATTTTTGCATTGCTAATAATTTCTTTAGCTGAAGCGATTTGTGCAATATACTTTACAATTTTATCGGTATACTTAAACTGAGGATCAAACATGTTATCAACTTATTTTTCTTAATTATTATAATTATATATGGTTGATGATTAAGTATTTTTTGGTTGATGATTAATTTTTTTAAATTCTTTAAAATACTTATTTTATGATTTAAAGAGTTTTAATAAAAAATAAAAAAATGGTTTTGGTTGATGATTGAGGTTGATGATTATGACTCAAAGTCATATAAACTGATATTTACTTACCCATGTTTCTGAATGTTTTGATGGTAAAATATTCATCAAAAATACTGTTAAAAAAAAGAAAACCCATTTTCATCTTTCTATAAATGTTCACTTTCTTTTTTTAAAAATAAATAAAAAATAGCTTGAGGAATTAATGATTTCCCCAATTAATAAGATTTAAACCAAACTGTAGCCTTATAAGGAGTATATCCATTTATCAGGCTAGTGCTGATGTGAGCACCGCTTCCCTTAACTGTTTTTGTTTTGACCTTACCCTTTTTGTTCTTAAAGAAGAATTTGGCTTTTATGAATTTGGTGTGATGAGGCTCTAAATCCCCATTCAATCCGTTTCCGATATACCATGCTGTCACTCCGGTTCCCCTGTCGAACTGCATGTTGTCGTTATATGCGACGTAACCTGCTATTCCGTCACCGTTATTGAGCTTGACAGCTTTCGGAGCCCATAAAACTCCCGGCTTGAAGTTATAGATTTTCACATTGACCTTCTTAGTTGTGCTTTTGGCCGCACTGTCCGCTTCGGCGCTGACCGCAACTATGAAAAACAATGCCGCTATAAAAATCAAAAGGATAAGAATCTTCTTCCTATTGAAAATCATGATTAATAGTATTTAAAAACAAGTATAAAAAAATAATGATAATAGCCGGTTAGGCTATTATGAAATCGGAAATTACATCCTCATCGGATGATGTTATTGTGACCAGCTTGTCGTTTTTGGCATAGTTGAATGAGTAGATACCGTTATTGTAATCCAAATATCCGTCAATGCCTGCAATTGTTGTCTGATTTCCGCCGATAGCGGCAACAACATCATCAGTCACTTTATTTTCGCCGTAATCAGCTACGAGAATTGAAACGGCTACAGGTCCCTTTTCGAACAGCTTTTGATCATAAGTATAATCAATTACTCCAACTGATGCGGACTCGTTCTCTTTGGAATAGTTGGCATCCTCTTCAAATCCTGCAGGGACATTGAAATCGAATCCATTTATGGTAACAGTCTCATTGGAATCGCCACCCATTAAGTCGTCAAAACCGAATGCGGAAACCGCACTTGCACCTGCCACTACAATCAGCAGACTTAGTATTGCAATTATTCTCTTGTTCATAACGTAAACCTCCAATAGTTATATGATAATCTATATTCTTACATTATGATAAATCTATTGCAAAAAAACGATGCCTGATTACTCAAACATCACCCATTACCCCCATATTAATCGGAAATTTTCTCATTAAAGCTTTGAAATTAATCCTTTTTCAATGATAAAATTTAGTAATGCCTAAAATCCTTAAAAAAAGTTAAATAAGTAAATTTAAATAACACCTAAAATAATAGTATAACTTGTAACACTTTCCCGTGTTGCTAAAAAAATTTTTTAGTTTGAGTCCTGAAGGATTCTTCCTTTAGGACCGAACCCTATCTTATTTTAAAAAAAGCTTTATAAGACAACTTCAAATAGCCTTGTCTGGTTTGTTGCACCTACAAGTACGCCTATATCGTTTTCAACATATCCGAAGTATGTCATGTTGTTATAAGTGTAGTTCCAGCCTTCATGGCCGTTTATTTTGGTTTTTTGAGCCCCATCCTTGTACAGTTCATCAAGGTTCAAGCCCATCCAGTCGGAAATGACGGTTATCTGTATTTCTCCTCCCGCCTCATTGATATAAAAGCAGGTTTTTCCTTCAGATCCCAACTCATCAAAATCCTGGGCGCCCTTCAATTCACCGAAACCCTGAGGAATTGTAAAGTTTACCCCTTCAAAGGTAATGTTTGTGGTATTGTTGAAAAAGTTAACATCTTCGCTTGCGCTTGCAATTCCAACGAGCAAAAATATTAAAAGTATTAGCGAAATTGTCCTGATTGTTCTCATGTTTATTATATTTTGACATTATCTAAAATAAATATTGCGATAAGCAACTGAAAAAGTATCAAAAATATGAACGGTAGCTTAGATAATTCAAATCCCTAGTCCAAAAACTATTAAAATAATTAACTACAAAGTAAATTTAATTGATTCAAATTATTAAAAAACAGAATATGTTTTTATTAATCTACATGGAGTGATAAAATGGATACAAATTCTCTAAAAAATGGAATATTCTCATTCATAATCCCCGGACTCGGCCAGGCACTGAACGGCGATAAGCAAAAGGGACTGGCTTTGTTTGGAATAGCTATTGTATTGCACATTTTCATCTGGTTTTTCGCAAACAACCCTTTCGGAAGCGTTATACAAACCCTATACCATCTATACGCAGGTTATGATGCATACAAAAATTATTAAAAAAAGAATTTGAGCAAATGAAATTAATCATTTGCTGGTTTAACTTTATACATTACGGCCGCAACGACCAATACTGCAACAATAATAATCAAATCAATAATTATCTCGAATTGGGCAGCATTTGAGAACAAATTGATAATACCTATAATCCACATTATAATCAATACGACCGGAAGCAGGTATTTGATTACAAAGGACCATATTTTTCCCACTTTGAAAGTTGAATGTTCATTCAATGCAGGCAGGAAGCGGTCCACTCCATAGAACCAAGCGAATATGATACATTGGATTCCAATAAGGAGCAAGATACCGAATTCGTTCACAAATCCGTCAATGATACCGACCAGATAACTGCTGATACCTGTTGTTAAAATCAATGAGAATACACAACCGACAATGGACAATATTGTTGCTGTCCTTCTCCTTGACCAGCCAAGTTTTTCACTGGTGGAATTCAACATCGGCTCGAAAAATCCGAGTGCGGAAGTGATTCCTGCAAATAAAATGGCCAGGAACAGCAATGGTGCCAATATTCTTCCGATAGGTCCCATGATGTTGAAAATCATTGGGAATACGATGAATATCAGTCCGGTTCCTTCAGTAATCAGCTGAACCATCGGTGTTCCACCGGTATAGGACATGTAACCCAAAATGGAGAATACACCAAATGCTGTACAAATCTCAAACAGTGAGTTTGAAGCGACAACAATCAGTACGTTGTCGATCAGTTTTGAGTTTTCAGGCAGATAGCTTGCATATGTAACGGCAATGGCCTGTCCCATACTCAATGAGAAGATGATTTGTGCAAATGCCGCAAGCCATATGTTGATGTCCATTAGCTTAGCCCAGTCAGGGGTAAGCAGAGTGCTGATACCGATTCCAGCACCAGGCAAGGTCAAGGCGTAAACGATGATACATCCCATTATGACAAACAACGCAGGGATAAGTATTTTTGAAACCTTACCGATACCCTTATCAACGTTTCTATGGGAAATGAACCATAATATTACCCATAACAGTAAAACGCCGACTGTAGTTGGAATAAGCAAGAAACTGGCATTTGAAAGGTTGGAACTTCCACCAACATTGCTTACGAAGTACTGGGCGGCATCGGTTCCCCAGCTGAATGTGAAACTGCTTGCAAGATAAACAAGGTCCCAACTGAGAATAACCATATAATAAATTGTAACCACAAATACAAACAATACCAAAATCCAAGCAATAACCTCAAATTTTGGATTAATGTCCGACATAATCTTTGAATAGGATTCCTTAAATGAGAATCCCACACCATACTCTAAAATTAAAAATGGAATTCCCATAATGGCTATAGCTATCAGATAAGGGATGAAGAATGATCCCCCACCATTAGAATAGAGCACATAACTAAATCTCCAAATATTCCCTAGTCCAACGGCAGCCCCTATCATAGCAAAAATGAATGATAATGATGAATCCCATTGTGCACGTTCTGTCATAATATTATATATGATATTTCTAACATATAAAATTGTAATGAATGTGTTCGATAAATTTTTGATGGGAGAGACAACAGGCATAGACTGGTGCTTTGAAAACAGGCACTTCATCAACAGGCTATCCGAAAACGGCATATCACGGGAATATGTTGTCGATTGCCTGATGACGGAAGAGCCGATTACCTATGAGCATGTTGAAGCCGAAAAATATGCAGTTGTCTATAACGCCCCTCCAGGAAAGGATTACAAAGAGATAAGATTGCTGTTGGCATGCAAGGGAAATTCAATTGACCTTGTCACCGTCATGAGAAACAATGAAACAACAACCAATCGCCAGAACAGGCAATATCAGTCTGAAAAGAAAAAAAGCATTGAGAAAAAACGCCTTAAGGCATTGTCAAAAAGAAAATGGTAAAAAGGCGTTTAGACCTTTTTAAAATTAAAGTTACAACTTATACCTATCCTGAACAGGACCACACCTTTTGCACCGCCTTTCATCGCTGCCTTTGCATCCTTGAGAAGGGATTTCTGAGACAGTTTTTTGGCATTGTCATCTGAATGATATGACTGCAGACCTGTCCATATCTGAGCGCCGTTAGACTGTTCAGTGAACTTTTTGGTTACTGAAGTGACCCATGACCTTGTCTGATGATAATTGCCCTTGTAAACCATAGGAATCAACGCATCAGAGTATTTGCTCATTGTTGAAACGTCCTGACCGTAATAGTAGGTCATCATGCTCGGTTCAGGCATCAACGCCGCAGAGACTATGCAGTTCGCACGGACCTTATGGATTTGGGTTGAAGCCTTCTTCATGAAGTAGTTGATTGCACGGTTCGGATCCTTATACAGGTGTGCTGTGCCTCCGAAACGCACATAATCAAAGTGAATGCCATCTACACCCTTGATTTTTGCGTATTTCTTGGCCTCATTGATTTTCTTGTTGAGGAAGGAATACTTAATCTGGTTTTTCTCGTTGATTGGCCTTACCCATTTTCCGCCACTGTAGCAGACTTGCATCCATAGATGAACCTTCATTCCGCACTTGTGCGCCTTCTGGATGAATGACACGACGGCGGACCTTCCATGCATGGATATCGCCTGAACGTGAAGGAAGATATGTTTGGTTCCTTTCTTTGAAAGGCTTTTGAGATTGACATTTTTCATGTGTGAGGACCATAGCCAATAGCCGTTGCCCTTTGCCATCTTGGCCCTGACCTTTATTTTAAATGAACCGCTTGAAGAGAGATAAGGAGCATTCTTCTTAAAGGAATACTTTACTGTATGTGTTCCCTTCTTGAGATTCAGGTAAACCTTGGCTACACCATTCTTGTCGGTTTTGGCAGTGTAGGTCTTGCCCGCAACCTTGAATGTCACGTCCTGGTTCTTGACGGCCTTGTTGTTGGCATCAAGCAACTTCACATAGAAGAGGCATTTTGATCCTTGACGATAATTTATGTACTTATCCCCAATCTTCAGTTTGGTTGCGCTTGGAGCGCCGATTGTTATCTTGCAGGTTTTTGTTGCATTGCTTGTCAAATCATCTCCAAGATAAGTGATTTTGGCTGTGTATTTGCCCTTATCCAATTTGACTTTGAGCTTAACCTCACCGTTGGCATCGGTTACCTTATTGTAAGTGACGCCATTCAATACGATTTGAAGCGCCCTTGAAGACAATGCAGTGCCGTTTGATGTCAGCTTGATATTAACTGTGGTTGTAAATGACTCATATCCCTTTACGTTTGAGGCCGTTATTGTGGAATCGGTTTTGTTGACCTCCACATCGCTTTCATCGCCACCTCCTGTGTCATTGCCCATTATCTCATCGGAAGTGTCCTGAGCCAATGGCTCATCATCAACCGCAATTTCATCAGAAATCAACGTTGCGTTATCCTCCGCTGAAACTGCAGTGATTGACAGCAATGTTAATGTGATAAGCATTAATAACAGTATCCTTTTCATTATTAAACCTCATTAAAGTTAATGTAGTTAAACAAACCATATCTAAACAATATTACACCATAAGCGCCACCTAAAGCTGCAGCATCAGCATCGCCCATCAGTTCCTTTGCAGACAGTTTCTTTAGACTTGCGTCTGATTTGTAGGTTTGAAGACCTGTCCAAATCTTTGCCTTCTTGGACTGTTGGGAAAATGTTTTGGTCACTGACTTAATCCAGTTAGGACCCGCATGATAATTGCCCTTATAGACCATTGGGACAATGACATCAAGATATTTGCTCATTGTAGGAATGTCCTGAGCATAATACGTTTTCATTGAAGACGGTTCAGGCATTACCGCAGCTGAAACAATCAATTTCTTACTTACTTTGTGAATGGCATTTGATGCCTTTTTAGTGAAGTGATTTACAGCTTTTATGGCATTATCATATTTATAGGCATTTCCTGGGAACCTTATATAGTCAAAGTGAATTCCGGCCACTCCCTTAACCTTAGCTAAAGTCTTGGCTTCCTGGACTTTGGTGTTGATGAAATCATAATCGATTTGACCGCCTTTAATCGGCAGTTTCCAGGTGTTTGACTTGTAGAATACCTGCATCCACAGGTGCACCTTGATTCCATGGCCCTTGGCTTCCTTAACCCATGACTCAACAAAACCCTTACCGAAACGCTCAATGGCCTTGGAGTTTAAGAAAATGTGTTTTGTGCCGTATTGCTCAAGCTTGTCAAAGTCAACGCTTTTCATGTCAGTGGACAAAAGCCACATTCCATTGTTACGTGCCTGTTTCGGCTTGACCTTAATGGAAAAGGTTTTTGATGCCTTATTGTAAAGGGACTCTTTCGAATGAGTTACCTTCACCTTATATGACCCTGTTTTCAACTTGATTTTGACTGTGGCTATGCCGTTCTTATTTGTTTTCTTGACATAGTTTTTCTTGTTGAATCTGAACTTTATCTTTTTATTCGCCAAAACGTCGCCTCTAACATCAACGAACTTGATTTTGAAGTTGCCTGCCTGTTTGTTTCTGTATATTTTGGAGTAATATTTGGTTATTTTTACAGGCATTCCCTTCTTGACTGTTATCTTCTTTGATCCTGAAGTCTTCTTGATGTTGTCTTCCCCATCATAGGAATAGCTTATTTTATAGCTTCCCTTTGGAAGTTTAATGCTTAGACTGGCTTTTCCTTTGGAATTTGTTACTTTGGTATATTTCTTGCCGTTCAGAGTGAATGTGACTGTTCTTCCCTGCAGGGGAAGGTCTCCTACAGCCAGCTGAACCGTATACTTATTCCTAGCGCCCACATATGCAACATAGTTTGATGCTGCGATTTTGGAGGTGCCTGTCGGTATGACAAGAATCTTCTTTGAGGCTTTGCTTATGGAGTAGCCTGTTTCGTTGAATGAATACTTGATTGTGTAGGTTCCCGGATTGACTGTCACCTTTAACTTGGCCATCCCGTCATCATCCGTCAGGACCTCACTCACGACCTTGTTCAGGGTGAATTTGATTGTCTTGTTGGCTATTCCAGTGCCGTTCTCGTCAACCAGCTTTACTGAAAATTCATGTCCCTTTATCACTGTTGTATCATTGCTTTGAAGTGATGTCTTAATGCTTTCATTTGCAATCGGTGAGGAAACGTCATTGGAATCGGTTCCCTCCTCTTCCATTACCAGTTCTTCCTCGCCGGATGAGATTACATCAGCATCCTCGCTCAAGGTTGAATTGTCACTTGCGCTTACTGCACCTATCGTGAAAAATAAAATTAAAAAGATTGATAACAACAATGTCTTGTTCCTTATCGAAATTCTTTCACCATCCTTGTAGATAATGATATATCTAAAAACATATATAAATCTTTTTACTTAAAAAATAGGATTAAAATGGCTTAAATCGGTAAAAATAGATTAATAACATATGGAAATAATAATTAAAAGAATAAATATGTTAAAATTAGCTATACAAAGCTTAAATAAATTGAATTGAAATTAAAAAAATAGTGACTTTTCAAGATTTCAAATATTGATTATAAAATAAGCCAAAGAAAAAATGAAAAAGAATTAACTGATAATATTAACTATCAGTTAAATTAAACCTTAATTTTCCAGTTCCGTTGCTTGTGATTTCCAGTTCGCTGCATTGAGGAGATAATCCGCTTAAAAGTGAAGTACCATCATCCGGACTCATATGCTGAGGCAGGTAGTTGGAAATGTAAATCGGATAGACTGTGCACTCACCGGTGTCGTTGACCAAATCGATTTGAACAAAGTAGGCTGAGTGTGTTGCAGTGTTGGACTGGTCGAATATGAAATTACCCAATGAATAGAAGATTGGCTTTCCATTATACATCTCGATTCCCTGAGTTACGTGCGGGTGGGAACCGACCACAACATCCGCACCGTAGTCAATCAGCTCATGGGCAATCTTGACCTGGTTTTCATTCGGTGAGTTGGAATACTCATTTCCAAAATGCAAGTAAGCAACAATTAAATCTGAATCGTTGTTCGCTGCTATTTGCTTTTGGGCATCCTCTGAATCGTATGCGGAATATCCTGGATTTGACCCGTTCGCATAAGGCATCGCCTCATATGAATATTCGGCAAAATTCTCAGAATCCATATAGTTCAATATGGTGACCTTGCGCCCGTTGACATCCTTAACGACAGCCTGATGAGCCTCATCTTCAGTATTTCCCGCTCCCATCGGAGTGATGTCGGCACTCTTGAGGTTCTCAAGTGTGTCCTGCATACCTGTTATGCCGTAATCAATTGCGTGATTGTTTGCCAATCCCGCAACAGTGACATTGTTGGCCTTTGCCAACGGCACATAACTCGGGTCGCATTTCAAAGGAACATCGCCTTTCAAGGCATCGCCTGATGATGTTGCCGCATTTTCAAAGTTAATCAATAGCAAGTCAACGTTTGAAGTGACATCGCTTACACCGCTGAACGGTGATGAATCCATGCTCAACACATTCGGCATCTTACGTGCAAACATCACATCACCGGTGACTGCAATAGATGCGTCTTCCTTTGGCTCAATGTTCACAACGGAAGTTGTGGGATTGAATATTGTTGCCCATAGCGCAACTATCAAAAGTAATGCCAAAACAATTAGCAAAATATCTCTAAGCTTCATTTTCCACTATTTCCTCATCTTCTGAGAATAACTGATTGAGCATCCATTCAGGGTCGTATTCCATGATGTCGTCATATCCCTGGCCGACACCCAGGAACATGATTGGCTTTTGGATTACATAACCTATTGAGAGTGAAGCTCCGCCCTTGCTGTCCGCATCGGCCTTGGTGAGAATTACACCGTCAATGTCGATTGCGTCATTGAACTTACGGGCCTGCTCGGTTGCGTCATTACCTGTGATTGCATCACCAACGAAAATGACCAGGTCAGGATTGGAAACCCTTTTGATCTTTTTCATCTCATCCATAAGGTTTGTGTTGGTTTGCATCCTTCCTGCAGTGTCGATTAAAACCAATTCCTTGCCTTGGGCACGGGCATGCTCAACTGCGTCATATGCAACGGCAGCCGGGTCTGAACCCTTTTGGTGCTTGATGATTTTAACCCCGACATTGTCTGCATGGTAGGTGACCTGCTCGATTGCACCAGCCCTGAAAGTGTCTGATGCTGCAATAACAGGAGTGTAGCCTTTTTTCAGGTAATAATTGGCCAGCTTTCCAATGGTTGTTGTCTTACCTGTACCGTTGATTCCAACGAACATAACGACCAATGGCTCACCCTGAGCTTTCTTCTCCTCAATCATCTCAGTCATTGATTTGCCCGGAATGCTGATGATTTCCTCAACCGCATCCTTAAGGGCATAATAAGTGTACTCTGTGATATCATTGCTTCTTTTAATCTTTTTACCTACAAGGTTTTCCTTGACGTTTTCCACAACCTCTGTTGCGACCTCCATTGCAACGTCACCTTGCAGGAGTTCCATTTCAAGTTCAAACAGAATGTCTTCAACGTGTTTTTCCTGAATGGTTTTTTCACGTACAAATGAGAATATTCCACCTTTTGCCTCGCCGTCGGCAGAAACATCTTCTTCATCTTCATCCTTGTCCTTGTTCCTGCTCCAGAAGCGGGATTTCTTTTCCTCTTTAGGCTCCTCTTCAATCTCTTCATCCTCAGCTTCTTCAGCGGGCTCGTCCTTATCCTTATTCCTATGCCAGAAGCGGGATTTCTTTTCCTCTTTAGGTTCCTCTTCAATCTCCTCATCCTCAACTTCAGGAATTTCCTCTACCTCTTCGGCTTCAGGTACTTCCTCAATTTCCTCGGCTTCAGGAAGGAGATTCTCCTCTTCCTCTACAACTTCCTCTTCCTTTTTTTCATCCGTTTTCCTACCGAAAGAGAAAAATGAAAACCTTGAACCTGATTCCTCTTGAAGATTATCTTCCGCTTCCGCTTCCTCGATTAACTCTTCTTCCAATTTTTCACTTGTTCGTGAGAATTTCTTCTTCAATGATTCAAACAAAATTAACCCAACCTAATAAATTAGTTAGTATTTCAAAAATTATGTATTATTATGTTGCTTATAATATTTAAAAAATTGTTAAAAAAATAGTTAAAAAAAAATAAAGTGAAGATAATCTAACCCATTTGGGTCATATTACCTTGAGCTGCAGCTGCGATTTGCTCAGCTTGAGCCTGAAGATTGCCGGCAATGTCAGTTACTTGCTGTAAGTTGGCAAGCATTTTGTCCATGCTCTCTTTCAATTCTTCTTTTTGCCCAGAAATAATTTCACGAGCACCAGCGGCATCTTTCTTGACCGCAAGCCCTGCACCAATACTTACAATGATTTCATCAGTGCTTTTCAATTCCCCTTTAACAAAGGAACCTGCACCGACAGGAACGAATGCCTCAACGGATTCTTTGCCTTCAATGTCATCCAAAGTATTGAATAATGCATCAACTTCCGCAATGGAAGCCTGAATCAATTCAATTTGTTGTTGAATTAATTCCGCTTGTTGTCTGTACACATTAATTTCATTAAGAAGACTGTTTAATCTTTGTTGATCTTCCATAATAACGCCTCAATGTGTTTATAAAATTTCTTTTACAATTGGGTCTAAAACGTCTTCAGGAGCAATTTCTTCAATTGATTCAATTGAAATTTGGTTCCTGTTGATACCATGTTTACTACCGAATCTTTCATAGATTTTTTGTTCTATGTCGCTTTCGCTGGTAGCTTTGTATTCTTTAGTGAAATCATGGTATTCGTCACCCATTACAAAAGTACCTTTAACTCTGTAAATTTTTGTTATCATATAAAATCCCTCATGATATATTAATTAAAAATCATCATCTAAAAAGCCTAACGCCTCTTCAACTCTAGCCATTTCAGGACCAGTACTGTCTTTGGCAACAATTGCACCGTTTGAGTTTGCAATGATGCATGCTCCCACAAGTGAGATTCCTCTTCCAACAGTACCGATATCTCCTTCAACACCAAATACTTCACGAGCAAAGTTAACTTCGGATTGCAAAGCGTTTGTGCTTATAAGGAATCCTTTGTTGGTCACCTTAATAAGGGAACCGATAATGTCGCTTCCAACGATGTGGCTGGTTTGAACATTAACGTCCAGGGTTTCCTCAATAACTTCAATAGCTTCCTGGTCTAAAAATGGGCTAGCTATTGCTCCTTTGTCATTTGCTGCGACAATGTTACCGACAGCAGTGTATCTTCCAGGAATAGTAGCAACTTTTAAACCTAAATCCTCTAATTGTTTAACTTCTCTATCTAGAACATGTGGGGAAACAACTATACCATTTGAATTAGCTACAGTTAAAGATCCTATAAGGCTGCTTCCAGCAATAGAAGATTTGATTACGTCAACCTCTAATGTTTCCTTAATAATATCTACTTTTTCATCTAAAAGGTTATAAGGAACAATAGCTACATCATCGGTTGCAGTGATGAATACTCCTAAATTTGGATTTCCTACAATATCAACTCTTTTTAACATATTGTTACCTCACATTTTAAATTAGTGTCTATTCTGCTAAAGTAGCTGTTACAACACCATCATCATCTTTAACTGCTTTCACAGTAATTTTAGAAGGTATTTTTTGAATACCTCTTGCCCAAATAGCATGATTAACAGATTCGTCAATTTTAACTTCACTTGCTTTCATGTGTTTGGTTAAGAAGATTTTAATTTCCCTAATAGCTCTAGGAGCTCTGATAGTCCTTTTAATATCTTTTACGTTTCTTAGTGGAATTGTGTAAACTCTTTCCATGTTAACCCCTCAATTATAATTTAAGACTGTTTCTTCTCCAATGTCTAGGTTTAGGTCTGTATCTAAGTTTACGGTTAGTTTTAGCATAAGCCCAGATTGGAATTCTCCTATTTTGTTTGTTTGCTTTTGCCATTCTTAATTTTTTAGCTAATGGTTTATTTCTACTCATTTTCTCACCTGTAATAATAATTATTTTTTATATCCGATAACGCGAGTTTGATAATGCTCAGGGAATATGTCCAAAGAGTTTCCGCCCCTCTCATCAATCAATGTTCTTATTTCCACCTCAAAATCAGAACTGTTGTCCTTGTTGGATTTTTCCTTTGAAATTTCAAAGAGGTTTTCGGTTATCAGCTTTACTGACTTGTGACCGAAACTGTCCAGGTTAATGTATTGGACCTGTTTTCTGTCTTCGAGACTTCTTATCTGATTGATGTTTAGCTTTGGGGTCCTGTCGTCTCTTCTTGTCCCGTCAGCTATAATATCATGATTTTCAGCCAGCTTTTCAACGGTTTTTTCGTGGATGTATTTTATCCCATCGTTTGGAAATCCGTCGGCCATTATCATGTCACAGGTTTTTTCGAGGATGCATTTATCCATTTTCAAAACGTTGTGCTTGAAACCCAATGCCTCTGCGGATTTTCCGGCAGGAACAAATGAATCATAAACACCGAAATTTGCAGTGTATAATTCAACGTCAAGACCCAACCTTTCAAGCATGACTGCCACAAAGGATGAATCCTTGCCTCCACTATACAAAACAGCTGCCTTCATCGATATTATTTCCTTGTAATTTTAATTTCTCTTTTCTGACCAGCAATTTGTCTTAACAAGACTTTTAATTGATCGTCAGTTACTTTTCCTCTTAGGCTTCCAGCTTGTGCGGATTGAATCAATTGGATTTCAATCTGATTAACCAATTCAGGTTTTGTCAACTTCAAATTAGCCAATCTTTGACGAGCTTCGGGAGTCATAATCTGACCTAAGATTTGTTTTTTCTGAGCTTCGAATTGTGCTTGAGCTTCTTGCTGTTGAGCTTGCGCCATAGCTTGTTGTTGAGCTTGGTTTTGTGCAGCAGCTTGTTGAGCTTGCAATTCAGCCATTCTTCTTTGACGAATTTCATCTAAATCGCTCATATCAAACTCTCCAAATCATAATTAATATTTTTCAAGTTCAGGAATGTCTTTAATTATTTCTCCAGAAATTTTATCTAAAAAGGATCTTCCTTGAGGAGTAACAACTCTTCCGCCTTCAACTTTCTCTACATATCCTGCGTCTTCAAGTTGGTGGAGTGCAGTTCTGATAATGGATCCGCTACCTTTCATGAATTTTTCAGGGCGTACTCCACGGTCTTTTTTACCACCGTAAAAGGTTCTTAAACTTTCAACACCAACAGGTCCGTCAATGTAAACTCTTCTGATAATTGAAGCAGCTCTTACAAACCACCAATCAGGATTTTCTGGTTTTCTTTCTTTGTGAACACCAGTTCTAACAAAATTGGACCATACAGGAGATTCGATTTTATCGTTATTTTTAAATTCTTCTGCGACTTTTTCAATTAATAAATCTGCAGGTACATCAAATACAGTAGTCATATTAATTCTCCAATATTTATTTTTATTGTAGCTTAATCCACTGTAAATTTAAGACCTAAAAAAATAGGGCCTGTAACTCTAAATTTATAATGTTTAAGGCTTTTTCTTGTAAATAACAGCAACGTGTCCTCTAACGTCAATGAGCTTTGCTCTTGTTTTAGAGACTATTTCGTCGATGTATTTATCTTTATCTCTAGCGATATTTTTTGCAAATTTAAGTTTAACGATTTCATTAGCTTTCAATTGGCGTTTGATTTCTTCGATTACATTATCGTTAACGCCTGACTTGCCAATGTTAATTGTCATCGCATTAAGAGCTCTATTCATCATTTCTTTCTTTTCGTGACTCATATTTAGCTCTCCTTTTAAACTTCTTTTCCTTTTTGTAAGGAATTTTCATTACATGACCGCATTCACCACAAAAAATGTTGACCGATTCGTCAACTAGCCGGACGGTGCTATTGCGACCAGGCCTGAGGAAACTCTTGCAATTCCTACAATACCTTCGGGACCATTCTTCAGGTACAGGGGTATTGTATTTGGTGGACAATTTAAGTGCTAGTTCCACGTAGCGATTGGATCTTTCCGGATGGGTGATGAATTCCATCTCAGCCCGATTAAAAAGAATATTCATTCTTTCAATCGCTATATCAATCATCCACTTCGGTCGTTTTCCTCTAGTCAAAATATCCTCCCTCTGTAGGATATAATATTCAAAATTGGATTAAAATGATTTGCGCAATTTAAAACAAAAACCATAGTTAAAATAATTTAACCTTAGGTTAATATGAATATTAAGAATAAATATGTATATCACCATTTATAAAGGTTGCGAATTTTAGGGATTTTTTTAAAATTTGAAAAAATAATTAAAAATAATGAATTTGATTTATTGACCAAAACCGGTGATTTATCTATTGCATTAACCAATCCATATAGTCAACCGAACCCACCGGATAATTGCCGCCGTCAGAGATTACATTACCAATCAAATCAACCGCCTCGTCTATTGTCAAGTCGCTGACGTCCAGCTCATAGACATCGTCCTGATATTTTTCATATGCCTCAGCTGAACACACGCCAAGCGCTTCGGCCTCAAGATTTTCCCTGATTTTTGATTGTGAATATTGCCTTGCCTCTAGTCTCTTTTCCAGAATCTCCGGATTCACCCTCAGCACAATCACCTTGTCGGCGCCATCGCAGAGATGTGACAGGTGCCCCTCAAAAATAAGTGTCTCGTCGCAATTGTCGATTATCTTACCTATATGGGCGTTCAATTTCTCAATGTCAATGACCTTATATCCCTTATCCTCATCGATGCCCAGGACAAAATCATGTTCAATGGCAATATCATTTATTTTAATCAGATGCCCATTCAATTTGCTTGCAAGAGTTGTCTTTCCGGTGCATGGAGTGCCGGTTATAAAAATAGCTGTCATGTTATTTCTTCAGGATTACCCTTAATACATCCTCATCCTCAAGGACATGGTCCGGACCCACCTTCTGGCCAGGGAACTTTACGGATGTCCCCCATACCTTCGCATGGCGGAAGTTCTTAACGAATTCACGGTGAAGCTTGCCACATGCATCGATTACTGTTGAGCCTTTCTTGATAACCAGAGGATCCTCCATGTCAGCCTTGCGCCCTTGCGGCTTCAGGTAGACCCTGACAAGGTCCAGATTATCAAATATGATGTCCTTCAATTCATCGATGTTGGTGTTCTTGTCCGCTGAAATCGGGATGAATTCGGGAATGTATTTCTTTAACTCCTCAATGTATGCCTCATCGACGAGATCAACCTTATTCAATAGGATCAACATTGGAACATATGACTTGTTGCGGTCCAACACGTCAATGAACTGGTCCATGGTGACATCGTCCCTAAAGAGCACATCGGCATTGATGTATCCGTACTCGTTTAGAATTGAACGGATTGTCTTTTCATCCAAATGGGTCAGCTTGCAGGTTGAGGATACCTTGACACCACCGAGCTTTTTCCTTTTTACAGTGACATCAGGAGGCCTTTCGTTTGGCCTGATACCAATTGCCCTCAATTCTTTTAAAATAACATCAATATGCTGTGGATTGAATGTGTCCAGCACGACAAGAATCAAATCTGCGGTTCTAGCTACGGATAGAATTTCCTTACCTCTTCCCTTACCGCTGCTTGCGCCTGTGATGATTCCAGGAATGTCGAAAATCTGGATTTTTGCATTCTTATGCTCCATAACACCCGGAACTATATCCAAAGTTGTGAACTGATAAGCGCCCACCTTACTTTCAGCGTTGGTGATGTTGTTCAACAATGTGGATTTTCCAACAGATGGGAAACCAACCAATACTACAGTAGCATCACCGGACTTTTTGACGTGGAAACCTTGTCCCTTGGACCCACCGCTGCTTCTTTGCAAAGACTCTTCTTTCAATTTGGATAATTTGGCCTTTAATTTTCCAATATGGTGGGAAGTTGCTTTATTGTAAGGTGTTTTTTGAATTTCTTCCTCAATATCTTTAATCTTTTCTTCAATACCCATTTAGGTTAAACTCCTAATAAGAATAATTAGTTAATATTTAAGATTGTTATATTATTTAAATCTTAAAAAAATAATAATGAAAAGAATATTTATCTATTCTTTTCTACGTAATTGATAAGCTAAACCTGCAACAGAAATTGCAAGAACACCTAATAAGACTGGATTACCAGTTTTATTTTTGTCTTTCTTTTTGTCAGGTTGTTTTTTATCAGGGTGTTTAGTGGTGGTTGTTTTAGTTGTTGTCTTGGTTGTTATCTTGGTTGTTATTTGTGAATCCTTGTCTGATGAGTCATCATCACCATCATCGGGTGAATCATCACCATCATCAGCGGATGTTTCATTATCCTGATCATCTAGGGTGTTGGTGATTGTGAAACCTGTTTCAGGATTTCCAGATACTTTGGAGGTATAACCTGGAACTTCCACTTCAACAATTTCAATTTCATCATTAGCTGAAAACTTTGATTGGATGGTAGTTTTCCAATCTTGAGATTTGTTTAATTCCTTTTCATCGCCCCAATAATTACCATTGAGTTTTATTTTGAATTTGATTGAATCTGGCCTTTTGTTTTTAGAGTCGTTATTGTCATTCCATACTTTCTTAACTGAGAATCCCTGGTCCTCTTTTAACTTGTCTTTATCATCACTACTAGATACCTTGTCCTTGTCATCATCTGTTGAAACCTTATCCAAATCATCAGCCTGTGAAATTTGGTCATCCTGACTATCATCGGAGGATATGATATCTGAATCATTAGTATCTGCGGTTACGATGGAAACAGACACAACCAACAGAATCAGGAATGCAAAAATTAATGTTATCTTTTTCATTATAAACACCTTAATTAGAGTTTGATTTGAGAACTATTTAAAATTTCTTAATCCCCCTTGAAATGGACAAACCTCAAGGGCCATATATAGTTTACTAGATGATGTGAGAAAAATCGTTATTTTGACAATTTCAAAATAAAAAAAAGAAAAAGAGTAGATTAGATGACTAATTCATCTAACTACCGGCTTTGGTATTATTAAAGTTTACATTGAACAGCATTACACCATTCTCAGCATGTACAGGCTCGAAGATGTCCTGATTTGCTCCACCTAACAGGTATAGCCTTGTGAACATTGAATTTTCAAGTTCATTACTCATGAGAAGTGGAGTGTACTGATCTTTGTCGCCCATAATGAACAGGGTATAGTTACCATCGTCCGCACCCTTGATGGACTCGTTTTTCATGATGTATCCATCTTCAATTAATATTAATCTGGATGCCTTCAATGGGTTGTATTCACTACCGTTGACCTTGATTGGTTCACCACTGTCAGTGTAAACAGATTCCACATGCGCGGTTGTGGTATTGTTACCACTTCCTCTTTCAATTACAGCATTAACAGTCATACCTTGATCCTCTAACAATTGAAGCTTGCCGCTTTCGCCTGACTTAACTGTTACCTGATCATATGGCACGTAGTAATTGTAATTTTCGGAAGATTGATTCTCAAAGTTCCATGCTCCGAAGAAACTCCACCAGCCCGCTTTGCTTAACATATCGCTGGAAGCAACGAAGGTTACAGGTCTTGGGTTGCTTGGGTGAGTGTACTCGATTGTCTGATTAGCTTCTGCAGCAGACAATCCATATTTAGTTGTAAGCACTTTTTGAGCATCATCAGCGGTTCTAGGTAAAATGTCAATGAGAATGGCGGTAGTGTTACCTGTTGAACCTGTTACATTTGTTGTTAAATATTCATCAGCCAAGGTACCTTTAGTGTTCAGCATTCTAAATATACCTGCAGACAATTCCAGATTGTCTGTTGTCATCGCCTGACCCAGCCAGAAAGCACGTTCCCCTGACTGAGAACCTCCGTCGAATGTTACTTGCCTGTCGGCCGCAACCTCGAAGAGGTAACCGAAGTCCCACCAGGATGTGACTACTGTGTCTTCAGGTTGGGTTTCATTAATCCATTTCATAGCGTTCCACATTGAATCGCTGGTACCTGGAACTACCTGTTCGGAAGTTTGGTAAGCTCCACAAATACTTGGAGTTACAAGTGCAAGGACCAAAGCAACGATTAAAACATATTTTTTGATTGGAACATGTTTTTTGTCAGCGGAATTATCTTTAAGAAGGTAAACTGAAGCCAAACCAACTGCAACAATTACAACGAATAGAACCGCACCTAAAACATTGTTGATTGTAGCCAATGGCACAGCAGCAAATACTGCACAGAATATCACTGCAACAACTATCCATTTGTCATTATCCAATCTGGATTTGATATAATCACATGCGAATCCAACGAAAATACCTGTAAGGAACGCAAATGGCAATACGAGAGTGGTAATGAACCTTGAACCACGGGTTGCAGCAAGAGCGGTAATTACTACCCATACAACAAATAAAGTTGCATATAATACAGTCAAACGTTTGTCGGCTAAAATCGGATTATCTCCACCAAATTTCAAGTCAGCCATGGAAAATTGGAATTTGCGGTCATTGTCTAACTTTTTAGCAGCGGATAACCTTTGACCTTTTTGAGGTTTGGAATCATCGACTGCCATATCAGCACTTCTGAATTTCCATGCTCTTGATACTAAGATATATAATACAACTAACGCTGCGAACAGTACCAGGATACCACCTATACCGTTAACAGCACCATTGGTGTTAGCCAAGAACAATGAAGTCATTCCTGCACCAAGCATTGATGGTGTTTGCATCTCTGCAACGGAAATAAGTACGTTAGGGAATCCGCCAACAACTACTGAAGCAGATTGCAAGTTCAATAAGTTGAGTACACGGCCAAAGATTCCGAGCACACCGTCAACACCTTGGAAGACAGCAAGACCCATAAATCCGACTATACCCAAGGCCACAATTGATAAAAATGCCTTTTGATGGATTAGCCATTGAATAACATTCGGATAATCATTTCTATCATCGCCAACATTGAAAATAAATGTTGCGATTAAGTATAGCACAGCAAACAGTCCCATTAAAGCTACATAAAAGATGTAACCAGTCCATTGTTGTGAGAACAATCCTATTGATGCGATGGACAAGATTGCAAAGACAATTTTCCATATCCAGTTATTGCTTCTGATTGACTCAACAAAGAAGAATATGAAGAATATCGAGAATATGTAATAGAACATATCTGTATCGAAAAATCCTGGGAATGTGTGTGCAAAGTAATTCGGAGCTAGCACAATAAGCAATGTTGCTACAATCGCCCCATAATCATTAGTAAGTCTTCTAGCAAATATGAATGCTGGGATTACTGCCAATGTAGATATAATGGCTCCAGTCCAAAATGCAACTTCCTTAACTGAATAATTTCCTCCAAGGAAACTGTTTGCAACGTCATGCAACCAGGAAGTCAGCCATACAATACCTAGCTCATAATTAATCTGGTTTCCTGTCGGAGCTAGCCTATGCATATCCCATTCACTACCATTTACAATTTCATCTCCCACATAGCCGTGATCGACATAATCATTGGTCAGCCTATAGTTATAGTATGAATCCATTTCACTGAAATAAGGAAGACCAGATGAGTCAACATACTCGGACTTGATGCTGTCATCGAGCATATTCAAATCAGCTGCAGGAGCTTTTAATGCGAAAACAACAGCTAAAAGAATTAAAATTATGATAATTCCTTTACCCACTGTCAATAACGTTTCTCTATTCATTAAAAATCCTCTACTTTAATTTCATTAATAAAAATCAAAATTATTAAATAAAATAAAAATAATTTCACAATGTGAAGAAATATTTTTATTGAATAATATATTTTATCTTTATATTATTAATACATTATCCTTTAAAAGAAAAATAAGAAAAAATAAATTTCATTTTAGTTTTTGCTCGAGCTCTTCAACTGAGCAAGTGAAACGGCATTTTGGAAAACCGCTGCAACCAATGAAATCTCCATAACGTCCGGAACGCTTAAGCAATTGTTTTCCACATTCAGGACATTCACCAACTTTTTCAGGCTGATGAGGTTTTGTGGTGTCCTTTCCGCAGTTAGGGTCAAGACATGCCCTTTGTCTAGGCTTTCCGAATGAAATGATTGGCAGACCGCACTTCTCACATTTTTTCTTAAGGAAATTGGTTCCCTTAGGAATGGAGTAAATGGTTGTGCAATCCGGATAATTGGAACATCCGACAAATGACGCCTTGGTCTTAAAAGAGTACCTTTTAACCAGATTTCCTCCACATGTCGGACAGGTGCCGACAATGTTGCTTTCCTGATAGGATTCATATAGTTTGGTTCCGATCTCCTTGGAATTCTTGGTGATGTCACCCAAAATGATCTTAACCTCTTTCTTACCCTCTTCAATTACCTCTGAACGTGTGGAGGTGTTGTTGTCAATGCCCTCAAGCTTGTTTTCAAAGGCCCTTGTGAGTTCCTCTGAAGTAAGGTCATTACAGTAGGTGGACAGTGTGTCAATCATGTTGGTTCCCAGCTGGTTTACTTCAATCTGCTTGTCGCCTGTGATGTACTTTCTGTCATAAAGCTTGTCTATGATGTCCGCACGTGTGGCCTTTGTACCTAACTCCCTCTTTTCAAGCTCCTTGATTAGGGATGCCTGGTTATACCTTGCAGGAGGTTTGGTTTCCTTCTCATCGGCAAGAAGCTTTAAGACCTTCAGGATGTCGCCTTCCTTGATGTCAGGGAATTCCTCATTGTCAATATTCCTATAAGGATAGTGCTCCATCCAGCCCTTATGGGTGACCCGTCTCCTTCTGAAGCGGAACTTTTCGCCCTCAATGTCCAGGGTTGTGCTCATTGTCTCGAACTTGGCCGCCTCAAAGAAAACTGAAATGAACCTGTAGACAATCAAGTCATAGATTTTCTTGTCGTCTCTGGATAGGCCTTGAGGCAATATTCCTGTAGGGTGAATTGCAGGGTGAGCCGCATCCTCTTTCTTACCGTTGTTTGGCCTTAGTTTAGACGGCAATTGTGAAATGTGCTTTTTAAACTCTCCGTCATGTGACAATTGTGAAAAGATCTCCTTGAAACCTAAGCTTTCAGGCAATTTTTGTGATGAGGTACGCGGATATGAAGTGTAACCTGAAGTATATAGGTTTTGGGCTATGACCTGTGTCTTTTTAGGAGAAAATCCAAAAACGTTATAAGCCTCAGACTGAAGTCCTCCCAGGTTAAACGGAACCGGAGGTTGTGTTTTGGAGTTTGACAGGGAAATCTTGTGAACCTTGGCGTCCTTGCCTTGGCACTTGGTCATGATTTCCTCGGCACGGGCCTTGTCGAATATCTTGCCGTCGACGTGGTCCACTTCAATGTGGTCCTCAACGCCGTCTTCGGTCCTGCCTTCAACCAATGCCTTGATGAGCCAATACGGTTCGGGAACGAAATCCTTTATTTCGTTTTCCCTTTCAACGAGAATGGATAGTGTAGGAGTCTGCACACGTCCTGCGGATAATTTTAAGAATCTGTGTTTTGCGCTGCTTACAGATTTCATTAAAGCTTTTGAGATATTTACGCCAAAATAATAGTCTAGAACGTGCCTTGCAATACCAGTATCGACCTGGTTCATGTCCAAATCAATTCTGTTGTCATATGCCTCAAGCAAATCCTTTTTTGTCAATGTGGAGAACTTCATTCTTGAGATTTTACTGAGATTATCCTGACCGCATGCATATTTCAATGCATTGTAGCCGATTAATGTCCCTTCGGTATCATAATCGCAGGCATGAACATATGAATCGGCGTTCTTGCCCAGCTTCTTGATTGCCCTGACATAATCCTTTGTAAATCCGCTGCCCTTCTTGTTCACCTCATATGCCGGTGCCCAGTGAAGGTCGAAATAGACCCTGTCCTTAGGGTTGTCCGGTGTCAATGAATATAGGTGTCCCACAGCGGATACGACAGTGATATCCTTTGAATCCTTCTTGAGTTCCCAATATTTAACTTTCTTATTGTATACTTTCTTTTTGGCGCTTGGTGAAAGCGCTTTTGCAATCTTTTCCGCAGATGTTGGTTTTTCGCAAACTATTACTTCATGCATTATTTCGTACCTATCTCAATTTTTTTATTAAATATATTTTAAAGAAAGTTATCATATAAAAGTATTACTATGAACAGAAAAGGAGATTTTAAATATCATTTTAAAAAATATATTATATAATTAAATCTTGTTCGATGATAAAATGAATGATAAAATTAGTATTATTTTGCCAATTTTTAATGTTGGAGACCACCTGAGAGGTGGAATAGATTCATTGGTCAACCAAACCATAGGAAATGAAAATCTAGAGATAATAATGGTAAATGACTGTTCAACAGACGGATCTGATAAAATCATAGATGAGTACGCCGAGAAATATGACTGCTGCATAGCTATTCATCATGAAAAAAACAGCGGTGCGGCTTACACTCCCCGCAATACAGGTATTGAAGCATCCACTGGGGACTACATAATGTTTCTGGACCCTGACGACAGGTACACACTTGATTCATGTGAGACATTGTACAGGGCAGTTAAGGCAAATAATGCGCAAGTGGCTTTCGGACGTTTCAGAAGAATATTCGAATACGGAGGAACTGTCCAGAAATCATACTCTCCATACATGGACAGCCTGGAGCAGGCCTATCCGGATGAGACCTTTGAAACCGAAAACTTCATCAATGTTCCGGATTTCATTTGGGACAATGTCCTTGAAAGCATTATTTACGGCAAGACCATCGAAGGGACCTATCCCCGCAACAGTCCGCTGGACACAATTCACGTTGACAGCATCGAACAGGAACCTGACATCTTAAAGATGCACCCTTCAGTGTGGAGTAAAATATATAGAAGGGACCTTATCATGGATAACGACATTCGTTTCCAGCCATACGTTTCAGGCGACGACATGGCATTTGCCCTGGAAACCCTCCTGAAGGCTGACGGAATCGTGTTCCTGAACAATTTCATGTGCTATGACTATTATATACGCGATCTTCCAAGCGACAAGTCAATCACAAATAATGTGAATGTGCGCCTTTTGGATGAGCTGATGGAATCCTATATTTACTGCAGGAAATGCACAGAAGGATATTCCAAGGAAATTAAAAACATCAGCGTCAATCCGCACCTCCTCCATTGGATGTACACATGGAAAAACTCACCATTCACCAAGGAAGAAAATAAATTGCTGCTGAGCAAGGTCAACAAGCTTAAGAAAATACATAAAACAGATACAAAAACCAAATGGCTGCTCTCATCAATGACAACCGCAATAGAAACTAAAATCTACACTTCAAAAGAGTGATTCGAAAAGAAAAAAAGATAATTGCATAAAAAAAATTATTTTTTTGAAGTCAGGTCTTCATTGTAAAAACGGTAAAAATCAGCACAGAAATCGCAAATTGGAAACTTGCCGTTACGGTAATATCCAAGTTCTGCCTTGTTCATGTCAAATTTCTGACCGCAGATAAAACATGTTTCTATTTTTTCTTCAGACATGTTAAAACCTTAAAAAAA
The DNA here is from genome assembly GCF_003111625.1 of Methanobrevibacter thaueri. Lineage (NCBI taxonomy): Archaea > Methanobacteriati > Methanobacteriota > Methanobacteria > Methanobacteriales > Methanobacteriaceae > Methanobrevibacter > Methanobrevibacter thaueri. The sequence continues at coordinate 134,103 of NZ_MZGS01000028.1, forward strand.
GAAAAGATTAAAGGTTAAAATTGAATTTAACCTATATTGTATTTTTGCAAGAGTAAAATCTCTTCGGTAGAGACTTTTCCACCTTGTTTGAATTTTTCAAAGATTTCTTGAGCTCTTTGTCTTTCTTCACGGTTTTTGTTGGAACCGGAAGATCCTTTGTTATCGGATTTTCTGCGTTTAGGTTTGTTGGAACCTAACTTCTTGTTGATAACATGGATGTCACTTAAGATTGCTTTGAATTCTTCGTGTTTTTCGGATGCATTTCTACGTGCTTCGATGAATTTTTTGTGTGCTTCATCAGCTGCGGTTCTAATGTCATCGGTTTTTCTGAAGTATTTAAGCATTTCTTCGTGAGCTGCTTGAGCTTTTTCGGAAAGTTCAATGACTTTTTCGTGTTCTTCTTCGGAAACTTTCTTGAGTTCTTCAGCTTCGCCTTTAGCTGCTTCATCCTCATGGATTTCCATTAATTGTTTTCTTAAGTCATTAGCGTTTTTAACAAGTTGGTTTTCTTTCTTGATGTCTAATACACGGGTTTCGATAATCTTATCGATCTTTTTAATCTCGTTTTCAATTTTGATTTTGTTACGTTTACCAGAATTCCATTCGAGACTTTTGATTTTTGCATTAGCTTCATTACGAGCTTTTTTAGCTTCTTCAACTTGTTTGTTGATTTCATTACGCTCATTTCTGAATTCAATAGCTTTGTTTAAGTTTTCTTTTAAGGATGCGTTTAATTCATCTCTTATTTTACGTTGTTCTCTAGCTGTTTTGTTGAATTCTTCCCTTTCTTCAGCTACTTTTGCAATTTCAGCTTCTTTTTCATCTTTTTGTTTTCTAACGCCTTCCATGGTGTCAGCGAGAACAAATTCTTCTTTAGGAGCTTCTTCTTCTGCAGCTTCCTCGGTTGCTTCCTCTTCAGCAACTTCTTCGGTAGCTTCCTCTTCACTAGCTTCTTCTTCGACAGTTTCATCAGCAACTTCTTCTTCAGCTGCTTCTTCTTCTGCTTCTTCTTCAGCAACTTCTTCGGTAGCCTCTTCTTCGACAGCTTCCTCGGTTGCTTCTTCTTCAGCTGCTTCTGCAACAACTTCTTCTTCGCTAGCTTCTTCTTCAGTAGCTTCTTCGATTTCGTCTTCTACAGTTTCAGTGGTTAATTGATTAAGGATTTCACATAAGACTTTGCACAAGTCTTTTTCTTCTACTACTACATCAGCTATTTCTTTTACGGAATCTTTTGCATTGAATGCAATTCCGCATCCAGCTGATTCAATCATGGAAATGTCGTTAGCGCCATCTCCAACAGCAACTACATTTTCTAATGCAATTCCTGCTTTTTCGACATGGTCTTTCAATACGTCCAATTTGTTTCCGGAAACGAGAGGACCAGTCACTTCACCAGTTAATTTACCATCTTCGACTGTGAAACTATTAGTATAAACTGTGTCAACACCGAGTTTATCTTTAACTTTATCAGCCACTACATCAAAACTACCACTAATGATAGCTACATCTACATCTTTTTCTTTTAGACATTTGATGGTTTTGCAAGCACCAGGCATTAATGGAAGTTCATCAGCTAATTTCTCGATATCTTCAATAGAAGTTCCTTCAAGAAGTTGAACTCTATCTTTAATAGAAGTTTCAAAGTCTATTTCACCTTGCATAGCCTTTTCAGTTATTGCAGCTATGTCATCTTCAACATTTGCTAATTTTCCTATCTCATCTATTGCTTCACCATCAATAATAACGTTATCTAAGTCAAATACTACAAGTTCAATCAATAATACCACCAATTATATTAAATCTAGCTCACTTAATCTATCGTAAGCTCTTTCGACGCCTAACTTAGCGTCACTTTTGGTTTTCGCACCGGTACAAACAACTTTACCGGAACCAAATAATAATAATACCACTTTAGGGTCAGATAATCTGTATACCAAACCAGGGAATTGTTCCGGTTCGTATTCAGTATCTTCAAGTTCCAAAGCTACTGCTTCTAAATTTAATGTGGATTCCAAGTTTGCAGAAGCCACAATGTTTTGAATTTTAATTTCAAACTCTTCAGGAATATCGGTATCCACTGACCTCATCAAATCAACAGTCTTCTTAATTGCTGTTTTAGAATTGTCAATAGACTTTGCGCCGGTACAAACAAGCTTTCCTGAGCTGAAAATCAATGCTGCAGTCTTAGGATCTTTGAGTTTAAAAACTAATCCCGGAAACTGTTCACGATTAAAAGTAACATCAGGTTCTAAAGCTGTTTTTACTACGGAAAGGTCAATATCTTTACCAATACTAGCAGAAGCTACAATGTTTTCAATTTTAATTTCAACATCGGTCAATTTAAAACCTCCAATCAATTATTAAAAGTAGTAAGTAAAAATTATAGAAAACGAAAAATCGATTTAAATTTTTACTAATTAAATATTATATTTAAATAGTATATAAAGGTATGTTTATTTGAAATTTTAACAAAAATTTTAAAAAAATTCAAAATTTTAAATTTCATCAAAAAAACTTTTTATTTATAAATGAAATTGCAAACAGTATATAGAAAATACTCATTTATAAATGTTACTACATTTAAGTGAAAAAAACAAAAAAACAAATAAGAATATTAATTTTAGGAAAATCCATTTTCAAAAACTTGAGAAATATATAATAATACATTAATCCAAAAGTTTTAACTAGTTGATTGTCATGATAGAAGTAGAAGTCAAAGCGAAAATAAACAGTTTCGAAGAAATCGAAAACAAACTTGAAACACTGGGCGCCGAAAAGAGCAAAACGGAATTCCAAGAGGACATTTACTTTGCAAGCCCAATAGTCGATTTTGCCCAAACCGATGAGGCATTGAGAATAAGGACCACTGACAATGACATTTTCATAACATACAAGGGTCCGAAACTCAACGACAAGGCCAAAACAAGAAAAGAGGTCGAGATGAGTATCGAAAGTGCTGCAAAGGCAAAGGATATATTTGAGGAAATCGGCTTCAGGGAAGTGAGGACCGTGAGAAAGAACCGCCAGTACTACACCTATGAAAACTTTGAAATATCACTGGACGACGTTGAAGGTCTTCCACCATATATGGAAATAGAAATAGAAATGAAAGACGATGCAGATTACACCGAAGCCCAAGGCAAAATATTTGAGCTGTTTGAGAAATTGGGCATCACAGACGGCTTTGAGAGGACATCATATATGGAACTTTTGGAAAATTTAAATAGTATATAATTACTAATATTAAATATTAAATTTAAGAAGTGATAATTTTGCAATATTTTATAAGTCATTATAACAAGGAATGTGAATTGACATTTCCTGAAGACATTACCATTTATGATACAACATTAAGAGACGGTGAACAGACCCCTGGAGTCTGTTTCAGCTTTGATGAGAAATTGGAAATCGCAAGAAAACTGGATCAGTTCAAGATACACCAGATTGAAGCGGGTTTTCCTATAGTCTCTGAAAAGGAAAAGGAATCAGTTAAGGCAATCGCAAATGAGGGTCTTGACGCAACAATCCTCGGTCTGACCAGGACAAAGACAGAAGACATCGATGCTGCCCTTGACTGTGACGTGGACGGGGTAATCACCTTTGTGGGAACATCCGACATCCACCTTGACCACAAGATGCACATCACAAGGCAGGACGCAATCAACCTGTGCGAAACCGCAGTCGACTATGCGAAAGACCACGGACTGTTCGTTGCATTCTCAGCAGAGGACGCCACAAGAACCGATATTGAATTCCTGAAACGCATATACGGCAAAGCTGAAGAGTGCGGAGCCGACAGGGTGCACATTGCAGACACCACAGGTGCAATCACCCCTCAAGGTATTGACTATCTTGTCAAAGAGCTTGTAAAGGACTTGAAGCTTGACCTTGCGGTTCACCTTCACAATGACTTCGGTCTTGCGGTAATCAACTCAATCGTCGGAGTCCTTGCAGGTGCAAAAGCCGTTTCAACAACAGTCAACGGAATCGGCGAAAGGGCCGGTAACGCATCACTCGAAGAGTTAATCATGGCAATAAAAATCCTCTATGGAAAGGACTACGGATTCAAGACAAAATACATCAAGGAACTTTCCGACCTCGTCTCAAAGGCAAGCGGACTTCCAATCCCTTACAACAAGCCTGTTGTCGGAAACAACGTGTTCAGACACGAATCAGGAATCCACGTCGATGCGGTCATCGAGGAACCGTTATGCTACGAGCCATACCTTCCCGAACTTGTCGGACAAAAACGCCAGCTGGTGCTCGGTAAGCATTCAGGCTGCAGGGCAGTAAGGGCAAAGCTCAACGAATGCGAACTTGACGTTACCGATGACGAGCTTATCGAAATCGTAAGGCAAGTCAAAAAGCAAAGGGAAGAAGGAAAATACATCAACGACAAGGTTTTCAAGGAAATAGTCAAGAACACCAAGAAATAGGTCATGATCATGAATATCACTGAAAAAATTCTCTCAAAAAAGGCGGGACATGAAGTTACACCAGGAGAAATAATCGAAATCCCGGTGGACCTTGCAATGTCTCATGACGGAACAAGCCCCCCTGCAATCAAGACATTCGAAAGGATTGCGGAGAAGGTATGGGACCCTGAAAAGATAGCCATCATATTCGACCACAACGTTCCGGCAAACACAATAGGCTCAGCGGAGTTCCAGAAGGTTTGCCGTGACTTCATAAGCAAGCAAAATATCACTAAAAACTACATTCACGGCGAAGGAATCTGCCACCAGGTCGTTCCCGAAATGGGACTTGTCGAACCGGGCAAGGTGATTGTGGGTGCCGATTCACACACATGTACCTACGGCGCATTCGGAGCATTCTCCACAGGTATGGGAGCAACCGACCTTGCAATGGTCTGGGCAACCGGAAAGACATGGTTCATGGTTCCGTCCGCAATCAAGATGGAAGTGACCGGTGAGATTAACCAGTATATCGCACCTAAAGACATCATCCTAAACATAATCGGTGAAATCGGAATAGCCGGGGCAACCTACAAGACAGCGGAGTTCTGCGGAGAGACCATCGAGAACATGGGAGTCGAAGGAAGGGCCACCATGTGTAACATGGCAATCGAAATGGGTGCCAAAAACGGCATAATGGAACCTAACAGGGAAGTCATCGACTACATCTGCCAGAGAACAGGCAAGAGGGAATCCGAACTGAACATCGTGAAATCGGATGACGATGCCGTTTACGAAAAGGAAATGCACTTTGACATCAATGACTTGGAACCGCAGATTGCATGTCCAAACGATGTCGACAACGTCAAGGGAATCTCAAAAATCGAGGGAACATCAATCGACCAGTGCCTGATTGGTTCATGCACAAACGGAAGACTGTCAGACCTCAAGGATGCGGCTGAAATCCTCGAAGGAAACAGCATCGACGACAGCATCAGACTGTTAATATTACCTGCTTCAAGGGAAATCTATCAGCAGGCAATCCATTTGGGATACATCGACACCTTCATCAACGCAGGAGCAATCATCTGCAATCCCGGCTGTGGACCATGCCTTGGAGGACACATGGGAGTGCTTTCAGAAGGCGAATCATGCATATCCACAACCAACAGGAACTTCAAGGGAAGAATGGGAGATCCTGCCTCATCAGTATACTTATCCAACTCCAAAGTTGTTGCAGCATCTGCACTCACCGGAGTCATAACAAATCCAAAAGACATATAGGTGTTTTAAATGGCACAAGACAAAAACGAAGCAAACAAACGGCTTATTGAGAAAATGAACGACCTTGAAGATGATTACGGTCAGAAATTTTCCAATACACAGAAAATACTGTTAACCACAGACGGATCAATAACAGCGATTTTAGATGTCCTATACGGGAAAATCGAACTGGACACACTTGACCAGCATCTCGAGGATGCTGATGCGGAACATGCAAAGCTGGTAAACGTCAATGAGGGTGATGAGATCAACTTCAGGGAAGTCCTGATGCATAAGGGTGAGCAGCCATTGATATATGCAATCTCACACGTTCCATTGGGACGCTGCTCAAAGGAAGTCTGCAATGACCTGCTCCGGGCGGACATCCCAATCGGAAGGATTTTAAAGAATTACCACATCGAATCAAGAAGGGAAGTCAACAACATCTTCATCGAAAAGCCAAACGACAAGCTGAAAGAGCTCTTCGGCACGGATGAGGATTTCCTGGCACGTGACTATGTCATCATAAACAACGATGAGATACTTATGTGGATTAAGGAAATGTTCCCTGTAAGCTATTTTGCAGAGATATAGGTGAATAAAATGGGCGTAAAATTAAAGGATATAGTTGAACCGGAATCAATAAGCTTCAAGGACTTGGAGGGAAGGGTAGTGTCAATAGACGCATTCAACACTCTTTACCAGTTCCTGTCAACCATAAGGCAAAGGGACGGAAGGCCACTGACAGACGAGCACGGCAACGTTACCTCACACTTAAGTGGAATACTCTACCGTAACTCCTCAATGATTGAAAAGGACATTAAACCTATCTATATCTTTGATGGAAAAGCCCCTGAACTCAAAAGCGAAACCCAGGCCAAAAGGCGAGAGGTTAGGGATGAGGCTGAACAAATCTATAAGGAAGCCCTGAAAGCCGGAGACACCGAAAAGGCCCGCAAGTTTGCAATGAGATCATCAAAACTGTCACCGGAAATAATCGAATCATCCAAAAAGCTATTGACCCTTATGGGAATTCCATATGTCGAGGCCAAAGGCGAAGGTGAAGCGCAAGCCGCATACCTGGTGGCAAATGGAGACGCATATGCAGTGGCATCACAGGATTACGATTGTCTGATGTTTGGCGCCAAAAGGGTTGTGAGAAACCTTGCGGTAAGCTCAAACCTTGGAGACCTTGAATTCTACCAGCTGGACAAGGTGCTAAGGCAATTGAACGTGACCCGTGAGGAGCTTGTTGACATGGGAATCCTGATAGGAACCGACTTCTGTGAAGGCCTTAAGGGAGTGGGTGCAAAAACCGCACTTAAATTGGCCCACAACGGACAACTGAAAGAAAAAATAGCTGAACTTCAAAAGGAATCCACACATGACCTTGATGAAGTGAGAGACATATTCCTGAAGCATAACGTCAACACCGACTACAAAATCAAATGGGAAAAGCCTGACAAGGACAAGCTAATTGAATTCATGTGCTATGAGCATGGTTTTTCAGTTGAACGTGTCAGCAGAGCCAGTGACAGGCTTAAGAACTTGAATTCATCACAGGGAAGCCTTGATGCATGGTTCTAACATTAAAACCAAACTAAATACCCTAATTTTTAGAATAAAGGATTTGCTTTAATAAGGAGGGAAATCTTCACCGAAAACTTTTCTTGCATACTCAACCGCCAAAGCAACCTGATCGGCATAATCAATCAGCATCTGCCTTTCAAAATAATCACGTGATGGAGACTTTAAAATTAGCTTAAGCAAATCTTCATAGGTCTTTACTGCCAAATCCTTATTGAAATCATATTTCTCAACGATTTCAGGAGTCAATTTCTCAAAACATGGAAATTCAAGTGTCTTGCATACAGTCTCGGTTGAAAAATAGGTCATGCGTATCAAAGGAGATACTGAGGACACTAAAACATGATTTCCGAGCTTTATCAATGGAGGAATTCCAGTCTTTCTGTAACGTTCCATTGATGTCAGCTTCTCATAGTTCTTAAGGTTATAGCAGTGAAGCTCCGTGTAGAAATCAGGCTGGAAATAGTTGATCAGATCAAGAATCTTCAATCCCAATTCGCTTTCATAGTATTCCTTTTTTATGGTTGAGATATAAGGTGTCTTGTCGAAGTTATAAAAGTAGAACTGTCCTAGGGACAAATCGCTGTCTTTAATTCTTTTAATGAACTTTAAGGATGTCAATCCCTCATTGCCGTGGACCCCTCCAATAAACAGTTTAGTGGGTCCCTTGCCATTGTCAATGTATCTGAAATATGACATGAAAAAAAAGAAGAGTTGGAAGGAAACCTATGTTCCTTCTTGCCAATTTGCCAAATAGTCTTTCTGTTTTTGGGTTAATGAATCGATTTCAATGCCCATTGCATTCAATTTCATGCTTGCCACATTGTAGTCGATTTCATCAGGCGCTTTGGTCACGCCAACAGGTAAATCGTTTTCCAAGATGTGTTTTGCGGACAATGCCTGTACTGCAAAACTCATGTCCATGATTTCGGCAGGGTGTCCTTGTCCACGTGCTGCGGATAGGTTTACCAAACGGCCATCGGCTAAAAGATAAATCTTACGTCCGTCCTTGGTGGTGAACTCCTCGATACTTTCACGTACCTCTTTCACTTCGGTTGAAATAGCTTCAAGGTCTGGCCTGTTGATTTCAACGTTGAAGTGTCCGGAGTTTGCAAGCATACATCCGTCTTTCATGTACTTGAAGTCATCGCCGCAGATGATGTCTGCATTTCCTGTAACGGTAATGATTAAGTCAGCCTGTTTGACAGCTTCGCGAATGGTCATTACTCTGTATCCGTCCATTCTTGCTTCCAATGCTCTGATTGGGTCGACTTCTGTTACGATTACATCAGCACCAAGACCTGCTGCTCTTAAAGCAAGTCCTCTTCCACACCATCCGTATCCGCATACTACAACAGTTTTTCCTGCAATAACCATGTTGGTTGTTCCCATGATTGCGTCGAAACTTGATTGCCCGGTTCCGTAACGGTTGTCAAATAGGTATTTTGTGTAAGCGTCATTTACTGCGATAACAGGGAATTTCAATGCGCCGTCAGCATGCATTGCTTGTAACCTGTGAACACCGGTTGTGGTCTCTTCACATGCACCTTTAATGTGGCTTAACAATTCCTTTCTTTCATTGTGAAGCACCATGATCATGTCTGCTCCGTCGTCAATGATAATGTCAGGCTTGTGGTCAAGTACCATGTTGATGGTCTGATAGTATTCTTCGTCGTCCTGTTCTCTCCAACCGTAAACGTTCAAACCTAAATCGGCTGCCCCTGCAACTGCATCGTCGTGTGTGGATAGCGGGTTGCATCCGGTCATTGCAACTTCTGCCCCACCGGCCATCAATGTCAAACCTAAATTGATGGTTTTAGGTTCCAAGTGCAAACATGACCCGATTGTTATTCCTTTGAATGGTTGGGTCTCTAAGTATTCTGCTTTGATGTGTTCTAAAACAGGCATGTGTTTTTGAACCCATTCGATTTTTCTTACACCTTCAGGTGCTAGTGACATGTCTTTTACTTTGCTCATAATATCATCATTAATTGTTTAATTAAATAGATTTTTGAATTTGAATGTTATTAAATATTACCTTTTTACTATTAATATTTTATAAATTATTGAAAATTCGACAAAAAATGCCATTAAAGCAAAAACTTTAAATGTAATGATTAAAATATATATATTTGTTAGATGCCGGGGTGGCTCAGCTGGTTAGAGCGCACGGCTCATAGGGTAATAAAGCAGTGCTCTAGCTTATTCCTGGGATACCGTGAGATCGCGGGTTCGAATCCCGCCCCCGGCATCCTAAATCCCAGGAATATTTCCATCTAACTACTATTTTTTTAAGCTTTTTTCAAAATCATAACAATTTTATACTTATTTTGACTAAAATACCATTGAGGATTTGAAATGATATATAATACACTTGGAAAAACCGGTCTGAAAGTCTCAAGACTCGGTTTTGGAACAATGAGGCTTCCAACCAAAAGTGACAATTCAGACATCGACAAGGTTGAAGCCACAAAAATGCTTGAATATGCCATTGAGAACGGCGTGAACATCATCGACACAGCCTACCCATATCACGCAAAGGGCCTGGAAGGAAGCGGAGAGAGTGAAAGGTTCCTCGGCGAATTCTTCAGTGAAAATTCATATAGGGACGACATCATTCTTCAGACCAAATCACCCGTTTGGGCAGTGGAGCAAAAGTCTGACTTTGACGACTTTTTGGATGAGCAGCTTGAAAAGCTCCAGACAGACTACATTGACGTTTACCTTCTTCATTCACTGACCGTTCCTGATTGGGAAAAGGTCAAGGAACTGGATGTCTTTGACTTTTTGGATGACGCCCTTTCAAGCGGCAAGATAAGACATGTGGGCTTTTCATCACACATTGAAGTCGACTACATTGTCGAGATCATTGACGAGTATCCGAAATGGGAGGTTGCCCTTACCCAACTGAACTATCTGGACGAGTATTACCAGTCAGGAGTCATGGGAACAAACTACCTCAAGGAGGTCAATATGGGCAGCATGATTATGGAACCACTGCGCGGAGGCAGACTGGTCAACAACATTCCAAAGGAGATCCAGGAGCTATGGGACATGGCCGAAACTAAAAGGACTCCTGTCGAATGGGCCCTTCAATACCTATGGAACCGTGACGATGTCGATTGTGTGTTCAGCGGCATGACCAGCCTGGAGCAGGTCAAGGACAACATCAGGATAGCTTCAACAGAGGACCTCATATCCGACAATGACCAGGAACTGATTCGTGAAGTTGCAAGAACATATAGGACATTTTTGGGAAATAGGTGCACCCGCTGTGGCTATTGCATGCCTTGTCCTCACGGCGTTGACATCATCAACTGTCTCACCGAGTACAACATTGCACACATGATGGGAGACCCTAAGGCCAGCGCAATGCAGTATTTCAGCCTGATTGATGACGACTCAAGGGCGGACAGCTGCGTTGATTGCAGGGAATGCATTCCATTCTGCACCCAGATGATCGATATTCCGGCGGAACTTCAGAAGGTGTATGAGTATTTCGGAAGTGAGTTTGACCATTTCTAGTTTGGCTTGTTTATACATTAAGTCAAATTTTTTATTCATTTCCATATTGTATTGAACAATTTTATATTAATTTTTAAAAATTAGTGTATTTTATACAGTGAAAAAAATAAAACTCTTTATTTTATATATTAAAAATGACATATTACAATATATATAAAGATTTATATACTACAAATTGGAAATATAATTCTAATAGGAAGATGTTTTCCGACTATTAAAAGTGGAGCTTGATTTTAATGAGCGATATTCCAGAAGAAAAAATTGAAAGAGTAGTCGAACAGATGAAAGAGGATAACATCAAGTTTATCCGTTTGCAATTTGTCGACATTAACGGAACCGTAAAAAATATCGTCATACCATTCAATGGCGAAGACATGAGTGAATTATTTAACGAAGGAATGTTATTTGATGGATCCTCAATAGCAGGATTCGTTGGAATCAATGAAAGTGATTTGGTCCTAAAACCGGACATCAGCACTTATTCAAGATTATCATGGAGACCAGAGGAGTCAGCAACCTGCAGATTTATCTGTGACGTATGGACAGCCGACGGAGAGCCGTTCATAGGCGACCCAAGGGGACTTTTGAAAAAATCCCTCAAGCATATCGCAGACATGGGAATGCAATACAACATCGGTCCTGAACCTGAATTCTTCATTGTGGACATCGATGAAAAAGGATACCCTATGCCATACGACGAAGCGGGATACTTCGATGTTGAACCTTTGGACAAGGGCCCTGACTTCAGAAGGGAACTGACCCTGAACCTCGAGGACCTTGACTTTGAAGTGGAAGCTTCCCACCACGAAGTCGCTCCAGGTCAAAACGAAATCGCATTCAAGTTCAAGGATGCGCTTAAAACTGCTGATGCGGTCATAACATTCAAACAGGCTATCAAGGCAATCGTAGACAACATGGCTACCTTTGACCAAATGGATTACAGGGTAACATTCATGCCAAAACCTTTCTTCGGCGTGAGCGGAAGTGGAATGCACTGTCACCAATCCATGTTCAAGGGAGACAAAAACCTATTCTCAGACCCTGATTCAGAAACCGGACTTTCAAAAGACGCACTTTACTTCATGGGAGGATTACTCAAGCACGCTCCAGCTATAACAGCAATCACAAACCCTATCGTTAACTCATACAAACGTCTAGTTCCAGGTTATGAGGCTCCAGTTTACAGGGCATACGGTCTTAGAAACAGGTCCGCTTTAATCAGAGTGCCTGCAGCACGTGGAAAAGCTACACGTATCGAGTACAGGTCACCTGACCCTGCATGTAACCCATACCTTGCGTTCACTGTAATGCTTGAGGCAGGTATTGACGGTATCGTCAACAAAATCGACCCTGGAGACCCTGTTGAGGTTGACCTTTACCAGTTAAGCGAAGAGGAAATCGAAGCAAGAGGCATCAAAGTCTTGCCTACAAGTTTGTGGGAAGCATATCATGCCCTTGAAGATGACCCATTGATATTGAATGCATTGGGACCTCACATAAGTGAAAAATTCCTAGAGCTCAAGTATAAGGAATGGGACGAATACCGTGTCCAAGTGTTCGGATACGAACAAAGAAAATATTTAGATATCTAATCTAAATATTGACTTTTTATTTTTTTAGGAGTAATCATGTCAGATTCAGAACCTCGAATGATAGAGATATTGAGAATATTGAGCCAGCAGGAAAATCCCACCGGATCCAAGCTGATTGCCGATGAGCTGAGGGAGAAGGGCTTCAACTTGGGAGAACGTGCTGTAAGATATCACATGCAGATTTTGGATCAGAAGGGATACACCGAAAGAAAGGGGTATTCCGGAAGGGTGATTACTGACCTTGGCCTCGAAAAATTGGAAAAGGGGCTCATTTATGACCAAGTCGATTTCATTTATTCAAAATTTGAAGAAATGATTTATCTGACTGACTTTAACTATATGACACAAACAGGAAATGTTGTTGTCAACACATCAACCATTTATAATGAAGAATCAATCAATATAATTAAAAGCATTATTGAAAGTGGCCTTTCTGTTAGCCCTTATGTCAATATAAATGAAGGAAAAGGCAAGGGCGAAATCGAAGTCACCACTTTGTGCGGAACAACAATCGATGGGATACTTTTGAATGAGGGAATATCCTCACAACCGCAATACGGGGGACTTCTGAAAATCGAGGACTACCAGCCGGTAAGGTTCGAGGAACTGATATCCTACAAGAAGACCTCACTGACACCGCTGGACGCTTTCTCATCACCTAACAGGACATCAGTTTTGGACGTTATAGATTCCGGAACAGGACTTATACCTGCAAACTTCAGGCTAATTCCAGGCGTCGGGCGCGAAAAGACCGTCGATATAATCAAGAAGCTTGACAATATCGGAATCGGCGGAGTGATTGGAATATCCGATGAGGGAAAGGACATCCTTGGAATTCCGGTTCCTGAAGGAATGGTCGGAATTGCAATAGTCGGTGGAATAACCCCATTCAGGGCAGTTCAGGAAAACGGCGAAGAAATCAACATAAAGATAGCTGAGGAAATAACCGACTTCAAGACATTGTCCCCGATTACATCAACCATTAAAAACCACCTGAAACCGGTCACACATGACCTGCAGCCGAAAATATCATTCGTGCTTTCCAAATCATGGAATCTGATTCAGCAGGTGGACTTCGACGTTGAAAAAAGAAAGGGCAACATTGTAGCGAACATTTCCTACCTTCAAAGGGAAGACCTCAATGAGGCATTGGAGATTATGGAAGATGCCTACAACAAGGACCCTAAGCACATCAATCCGTATTATAAGGTTGTGGACCATCCGACAGACAAAGACAAGGTTGGAATAGCCACAATATGCAGCTTAAGCATTGACGGCATCCTGATAAACAACGGAATAATATGCAATCCGAAATACGGCGGCCTGTTGGAACTTACTGAACCGTCACTGTTCATTGACCTGATTTCATATAACGGTTCAACAGTGGACCCTCATAAGATATTCATAGCAAAGGACATGACTGCAGTGGCTCCGGAAATGGGTCCTAAAAAAATATTGGCTAGTTTTAAAGAGATCCCTTACATATCCAGGGATTATGCGGTGGAACTATTGGACACCCTTGACAAGATAGGATTTTCAATATACAAAATAGGAAAGCCAAGGGAATTGGCATATAATGCAAAGGCAGACAACTATAACTTCGGTATCGTTGCCGGAAGTGGTCTGAATCTGATAGCTGCCGTTAGAGAAAAAGGCGTGGACATACACGTAAAGGCAATCGAGAAACTGATGCCTTTTGAAAAGATGGAAAGACTGTAATTAGATTACAGTGACATCCACATCTTCACCATCTTTTGGATAATGAACAAATTCTATTATATCTTCCTGAACCTCATACACGTCAACTTCAATTGTGGCGCCGAGATCGCTTTCGTCAAGGGAAATCAGCAGTCTGAAGCCAGGTTCGCCGAAATATTTTGAAAAATCGACGTTTAGGATTTCTCCTTCCGCAAAGATTCTGTTATATGAAAGTTCGATCCTATCATGAATCTTAACATTTTCTTTTAGGTAATTGACCGCTTCTTGTGTAGTTAACTCTAAAGTTTTCATGATATCAACTCCGATATATTAAGATAGACTTTCATGTATATAAATGTTTGTAATATTACGAACAAAAAAAATTTTGATAAAAAAATAGAATTATAGGAGTTCTATAATTATTTCTTTATCTTCGTTTATGTGGCGCATTTCAATTAAATCCTCACCGATTTCGTTGAAATCGACTTCAATGGACTGATTTAATATTTCACCATTCAATTGCAATGCGACTCTAAGTCCTTCTCCTGTTTCTTCATCTTCTTCTGTGATTCCTAAAACTTCACCAGGAGCAAAAATACGATTGTAGGAAATTTCTAGAGTGTCAGTTTCCTTAACTTCGTTTCTAACATATTCAATTGCTTCTTCAAGAGTCATCTGAACTTCTTCTACCATAATAATCGCCTTTAAAAATAAAAAAAGAAAAGAGATGAGGAATTATAAATTCCTGTATTCTCTGATTGAAGTATATTCGTCGTCTAATTCGCCGTATTCAGCTAATTTTTCTTTGTTAGCTTCAGCGCCTAAGTAAAGGTTACCTTTACCGTTAAGACCAATATCTCCAGTATATTTAATGTATTTACCAGGGAAGGTAACACCGTCTACTTCAGGATCTACGACAATACCGTCGAGAACGAATCCTTCGAGTAATCTTCCAAGGAAACCGTGGATGATAATGTTACCGTTTTTCATTTGTCCACCAGGCCAACGGTTTACGTCACCGTCAATTTCAATGATACCTTTGGTCATGTGAATACCAGCTAAGATATCACAGTTACCTTTAACGTGGATTCTACCACCAGTTAAACATTCACCACATTGTTTTCCAGCGTTACCGCCAACAACGATTTGTCCTCCGGTCATACCTCTCCATTCACCAATGTAAGAAGCACCAGTGAATTCTTTGGTGTTTCCTTCAATTTCAAGGTATCCACCAGACATTTCTCTTCCAGCGTGAGCAGCTGCGTCACCTTTAACGAGAATGGATCCACCGGACATTTCTGCACCTACGTGTAAGTCTACACTGCTGTTACAGAGAATGTTACCAGCACTCATTTTACAACCGATGTATTTTACTCTGTTTAAGTCACCGTTTAAAATCATTTCAACTTCTTCAGGTCCGTTAGCTTCTCCTTCAACGGTTATTTTGAAGAAGTCAGTGATTGGGAATCTGGAGTTTCCAATTGGGACTTGATATTTAGCGAAATCAGCTTCGGTCCATGAGTAAATTTCATCAGGAATCAATTCATCAAATTCTAAAGCGATTGATGAAGTTTTAATTTGATCGAATGTAATTGTTTTCACACTAATCACCCCTATTTACCGTCAACGTCAACTCTAATTGGGTTGGATACGTAGTGGTCGTGTACTGGGTAGTTTTCCCATTTGACTGAGTAGTATTGTGTAAAGAATGGCATAATGTTGTCGAGAACTTTTTGTTCGTTTTGTTCCCATCCTTTTACGTTAACCCAAATGTTTTGACTTTCTTTAACTTTAACAATTTCTTTGTCTTTTACTAAGATTTGACCATCTTTGATTGTGTAATCAGCAACATTGAAACCTTTTTCGATTTCAGCGTATTGTCTGGATGGGTCAATTTCATTAGGATTTATGTCGTATACTGCAATGTCTGCTCTGTAACCAGGGGTGAGTGCACCTCTGTCAGTGAATCCGTAGATTCTAGCAGGAGCAGCTCTGGAAATAGTTGCAATATCGTAGAAATCGTATTCTCTGTCGAGAGTTGCAAGGGTAGTTCTTTTTTCTGCCCATTTGTGAACTTCTCTGTTTTCAATCATTTCCATTCTTCTGTAGTTACTCATTAACCAGGAGATGATTCTAGGATATCTAGTGAATGGTCCTGCGTTAGGGTGGTCAGTGGTTAAACATACTTTCCAAGGGTCGTCAATGTGTAAGAACAATTCTAAACCGATAGCCCATTGTAAAGTGTTAACAGGGTTTTTACCAGAGTAAATACATGGAATAATACCTGCTGCGGTTTCACATTCAATATCCTTGTTGGTCCATTTAAGACCGGATAATTTGAATAAGTCGTATTCCATAGGAGCGTCTGCAGTCATTGTGGTGGTTTCGTCTAAAGTTACTTGACCTACGTCACAAGTGATGTGGTCGTGTTTGTTAACATATTTAGCAACTTCTTCTGCACCAGATCCTGCATCTTTCCAACTGTTACCAGTGTAAGAGTGGAATTGTAAGTGGCAAACGTGCATAACTTGATCTCTGATTTCAGCTGCTTTGGAACCTTTTTTAACATCTTTAACAGCGTCCATGGTTTCGATAGTAGTTGGTACGTTACCAGGGTGTCCTAAGTCGTTAGGGTGAATGTGAATAGAGTGAGGTAAGTTTAACATTTCGTTAGCTTTTGCGAGTGCAACGATAACTTCTTTGGAAGTTACGTCAAAGTAAGGAGCTTTGTCGTTTACACCGTGTACGTTCATACCCCAACCCCATGCTTCACTTCCACATGGGTTTACGATTTTAATTCCGTAACCTTTGGATATTTTTAACCATGCAGCTACGAATGCTGCAATGTCTTCAATATTATTATCTTTTGCGTATTCCATTACAAACCAGTTGTTACCGAATAAAGGCATAGCTGGGATGTCTAATTGTGGAATAGTTGCAATTTCTTCGTGAGTGTGTTTTGCTTCAAGAGGAGGCATAGCTGCTTCTACAACAGTACCGTAACCTAATCTTGAGTATCTGTAACCGGTTGCAGGACAACTTGGAATGGAGAATCCAGATTCTGATCTTAATACTTTAGTTTTTTGAGTAACACCTCTTCTGGAATCTTCAGGTCTGTATAATCTTCCTACTACTAATTTAGGACCTGCAACGTGTGCGTGAGGGTCAATACCTGCTGGCATGACTATTTTATCGGTAACATCTAAGACTTCAGCATCAGCGGAAACGTTATCTACAATAAGGCCGTCTTTGAACATGACGTCCATCTTTTCCCCGTTGATTTCGTTAGCAGGGTCGTAGACAATACCATTTTTAAGAATATATTCCATTATATCACCTTTATAGTGCGTTTGGATTTGGCACATATTTTGGAGCTACGTTTGGCTCTTCTCTGAGTTTCATTACTCTTTCTTTCAATTCACGGACAATCCATTCGTCGTCACGACAGGTTTCTGGTTTGTCGATAGCTTTCTTCATGTAGATAGGAACTCCATCCATACGATAACTGGTACCAGCACATTCTACAGCGATGAATGAACCTGGTAATACTACGTCAGCGAGTTCGGTTGATGGACCCCAGTGAATATCGATTTGAATAACAGGAATGTTAGCTAAGTGTTGGTTTGCTCCGTTAGGGAAGTGAGCACCTGGGTCAGCTGCAATAACCATGAAACAGTCTGGTTCTTTCCTTACTAATAAATCGATAGTGTTGGTTTCACCCATCATATATCTTGGGTAACCTCTACAGTAGTCAACACCGAAAGCAAATCCACATTCGAATGCCATGAAAATGTTGAATCCGTTTACGTTAAAGTGACCTCTCATTGGAGTAAGACCCCATTTACTGTATTTGTTTAGGTCTTGTACCATTTTAATTGCGATATCAATGTTTCTTTGTTTTGATAAAGTGTGGGTTAAACCTAAACCGAAGAAGAGAACACCGAATTCTGCGTTTTTCATTTCTTCTGCTAATTCGTAAATGTCTTCTTTAGGAATACCGGAAATTACGTCTTGATATAATTCTTTTCCTCTGAGAACTGCTCTAATAGCGTTGTAGAAACCGTAGTCTCCGTTTTGTTCGAATCCGATCCATTTGTCAGAACATTTTGCGGTATCTGAGAATTTTGGATCCATGGTAATAACGGTTCTGTCGAATCTTCCTCTTTGTCTGAAGTATCCACGGCAGAATACTGCGTATCTTGCCATGTGTCTTGGGTGAGAGTTCATAGCGTTACTTCCAGAGTAAGCAATAACGTCTGCTCTGTTTTGAACTTCCCCTAAGGTTTGAATAGGGTAACCTGCGTTTTGCACAGCTTGGAGAGAAGGTCCGTGACAGATGGTAGCTTGGTTATCTAATACTGCACCGATGTATTCACCTAATGCTACACCTTCTTTCATACATTCAGTTGAAGTTTCTGACCAACCGTAGAATACTGGTCTGATGGAATTAGCGATGTATTCAGCAGCTTTGTCTAAAGCGGTATCCCAGTCAACTTCTTTGAGTTCTCCGTTTTCATCCCTAATCATTGGAACAAGTAACCTTTGGTCCATATCTTCCATGATTTTACTTGCCCCTAATCTGCATGCGTGTCTTACAGCAACTACGTGATTATCTTTAACTAAGTAATCTAAGTCGTCACAGTTACAACCACAGAATGCACAGGTACAATTTTCAACAATGTAATCATAATCAGTTACAGGTGGTTCATAAGTCATGATCAATCAACTCCTCCCATTTACGTCCGTGATAAACAGGTAATTCACCTAAAGATTCCATGTTTTCAACAACATCGTCATCTTCTTCATCAACGTATTTTTTGTATACCCATCTCATTAAGTCTGCCATGAGTAATACTTTTCTGTCGGTTTTTTCGACAGTACATCTGATTCCTTTGTAGGTAGGGTCAGAACAGCAGTAAGTGTCGTGACTTACAATGGTGTTAGCCCATGGTCCTTTACAAATGAATACAGTTCCTTCGTGAGGTGCATCTCTTGATACTGCACAGTTTACTACTACTTCACCGAAATCGGTTTTTACGAGTACGGTATCCCAGTTGTTTACACCTAATTTTGCCATATCTCTAGGATCCATGTAACAAGTACCGGAAGCGTTTTTGTATTCTTCTTTTAAAGTGGATCCTCTTTTCTTACAAGCACCTTGGTAAATGTCAGAACCAGTGTTTAACATACATTTTAAAACATCGGTTGTTCCTTCACCAGTAATTTTTACATCAGGTACTACAGGTTTTTCTAAATAAGTATTAGCATAATGCATAAGTTAATCCCCCTATTCTAACCATATAGCATTTACTGGGCAGAACATTTGACATGTTCCACACTCTTCACATTTTTCAGGACTGAAAAGTTTGATAAAACCGTTTTCAACCATCATAATAACTTCTTCAGTCTTTGCACCTGCTCCACCAGCGTTTTCTGGACTGATAGCAGCGTTTACAGGACATGCAATTACACAAATCCCGCATCCTAAACAATTATCTTGTTCTACTTTAAGTTCCATATAATCACCTAGTCTTTAATTGCATCTAAAGCTTCTTTCCAAGTAGTTGAGCTAATAGGTGTGTGGTCAATTTCAGTTCTTGTTACGGTAATTGCGCCGTTAGGACATGCTTTTGCACATGCTTTACATTTTACACAGTAGTCATTGTAAGCAATTACGTGTTCCATTCTAGAACCAGGACCTGAGGATACAGGGAATGCTAATGCGTTACATCCACAAATATCTACACAAGCTCCACAAGCTTGACATTTGTCATCGTCGATTTCAATAGAACCTTGGAATGGTTTTTTGTGTTTAGCAGCGTCAGTTGGACATACTCCTTCACACCATCCACAGAATACACATAAATCTGGGTCGATAACGGAGTTTCCGGTAACAACAGCTTTAGCTGGGTCTAAATCATATTCACCATAGCTGCATGCTCTACATAATGCTTTGATAGCGTTGGTAGGACAAGATTTTTTACATACTAAACAGTATACACATGCATCTTTGTCGATAACAATGGATTCTTTTCCAGTTTCTTTATCTACAACGATTGCTTCTGCAGGACATAATTCTTCACATACGCCACAGTAAATACAATCATCTTCATTTACTTCGATTTCACCAGTTACTAAATCAGCACGGTTTGGTAAAATTCTTTCAATGACAATTGCATCACGAGGACATGCGATTTCACATCTTTTACAGTAAATACATTCATCATCATCGATTTCTGAGAAAGCGTTATAATGAGGATATGCGTCGATTTCTTTGATTGGTGTGCCGTCAATAGTTAATACTAATGCATCAACAGGACATAAACCACTGCACATACCACATAATACACATTTACTTTCGTCAATGCTTATTCTTTGAACATCAAAATCATCTTTGAAGTTTTGAGCAATCTTTTCATGACCACTGAAGTATACGTCGTTTGAGATTCTGTGACGTGCGTCCACAGCAATTGCGTTTAAGGTAATTGCTTCTACAGGACAGGTAGATTCACAAATCCCACAACCTAAACATACATCGTCATTAAAAGACAAGTTTCTGACTTCCTCAGCAGATCTTGTGATGTCAAAGTTGTTGTCTTTAACCTCTTTTAAATTTCTAATCATATTCAATCTCCAAAATTTTTATAGAATTAGTTGGGCAATCCTCGCTACATAGCTGACAACCGCAACATTGTATGGAGTCTGCATGTGCTTTTAATGATTCTAACTTAATAGCTTTCATCGTACATGCACTTACACATAAGCCGCAACCAATACAGGAATCTTCTATCTTTACTTCGAAATCTCTTTCTCTGCAAATATTCACAATTTTTCGACTCTGTTCTGGTTCCTCAAATATTGCCTCGGTCATTTTCAAGAAATCTCTGGGACATAGTTCGATTATTGTTCTTGCAACGTCTATTGAGTTCCAAGAAAGGTTTCTGCCATTCAGATAGTGTGAAATGGTAGACCTGTCAACACCCAACTCGTCAGCAATTGCTTGATGACTTTCACCCGCATCCTTCAACTTGACCGCAGCCAAATATTTTAAACCAGATGCAATATGTTTCGGCATTTGAACCACCAATGTGTAATGATATAAAATATATTTACTTATATAAATATAGTTGCCTACTAGATTTAAATAGAAATACTTATATATTACTGTGGTAATAGTACACATTTAAACATTGAGATATTGATTGAAACAAGCTAAAATCATCAATATCAATAAATCATGATGCCATAAGAATTGATAATGAATTTTAATAAGCATTATAAAAAATTAGATGATAACAATCATAATTTTGTTGAATAAAGAAGAAAATTCATGAAAATTTGTAATAATAATTTATCAAAAAAGTATTACGAAATCGTGAAAATTTATAAAAAATTTTTAGGTTAACCTAAAATGTGTAGTAACTACACATCAAAATTGCAAAAACACATGAAAATCAATAAAAACATCGAAATACCCCATAATCTTCAATTTTTTTGCTTTGCCAAAATTGAAATCTTTTTCAAAAATTCATCAAAAACCGATTGGATTTCAGATTTTAGAGCCATCGAATTATGTTAAAAAAACATGCCATTTTATCAAAATGTGTAGTAACTACACATCCTTATCAAAAAGATATAATTAATACAAAAACATATATTATTACAAGGGGAGTAAAAATGAAAATTGTATCCATAGTAGGTAAGAAAAATACGGGAAAGACCTCTCTAACTGTCAAGGTTATTGAGGAGCTGACAAAAAGGGGCTACAATGTGGCCTCAATAAAGCATTCTCACCACTCAATAGAGATGGACAAGGAGAACACCGACACCTGGAAGCACAAGCAGGCCGGTGCCAACCTGGTGGTGGGCGTCGGGTCAACCACTTTCTTCAATGCCAGAAAGGAGCATGACCTGAACAGAATACTATACCTGCTCAAGCACTTCGACGACTTTGATTTCGTGATAATAGAAGGATACAAGAGTTACAATTACCCTAAGATCATAACCTCCCCAGATGTAAAGGACGAATACACAATCAAGGAAGTGGATTCATTCACAATAACCCCTGAAGAAGTGAGCGAATTGGCCGACCTGATAGAGGAAAGGGGCCATGACATCGTCGACACCCTATTTGCAAACAATTGCGGATACAATGACGGCGAAGTCATCGCAGGAAAAATCCGTCAGGGCGAGCTGACCGTTGACGATCTGGATGACGTGAAAAGTTACCTGTCAATAGACGGCAAGGTGGTCGGCCTCAACAGGTTTGTAAGCGATTACCTCAAACGGAGCGTTATTGGCGTTATAAACACATTGAACCTCAAGGACTTCGGAGTGGACGACATCGGCAAGATAGAACTGCTGATTCCTAATGAAAATACTCCAAAAAGTCCGGCGGATGCGGAATGCGCAATAAAAATCAATGACAAGGACCTTGAAATCAACAGTTTCACAAGGACAATCGTTTCAAATTCCATCAAGGGAATGGTCAGCGCCATCAAAACCGAAGACAACGTCAGGACAATAGATATCGAAATAATGAATATCGAAAAGGAGCTGATTGATGCTGATATCAGCCTTAAGACAAACGGCCATGACGTTGAAATAAATGAATTCACACAAGGAATCCTGAAAGAGACAATATTCGCCATAATCAGCAGCCTGAAAGTTGACGAGAAGATTAAAGAAATAAAAATAAAAGTGGAAGAATGATATCATGTTGGACGGAGTTGTTTTGGATAAGTATGAAAGACCGATTCTTTCACTGAGAATCACATTGACAAACAGGTGTAACGTTAACTGCCTATACTGCCATCATGACGGTATGGTCAAGTCAAAGGATGAGATGACCGCTGATGAACTCTACACCATATGTAAAATAGCCAAGAAGATAGGCGTTAGAAAAATCAGGCTTTCAGGAGGAGAGCCACTCCTCAAGAATGACATCGTTGAAATCGTTGAGAGAATTGCAAGCCTTGACTTTAAGGACATTTCAATGACAACAAATGGAATCCTTTTGGAAAAGTATGCTCAAGAGTTAAAGGATGCCGGTCTTGACAGGGTCAACGTGAGCCTGGATACCCTCAACCGTGAAACATTCGAGTTCATCACCAAAAAGGATTATCTTGAAGATGCAAAAAGGGGAATTCTCAAGGCCGTTGAGGTTGGACTCTATCCCGTAAAGATCAACATGGTCATAATGAAGGACATCAACCAGGATGAGATTGACGACATGTTCGAATTCTGTAAGGAGAACAACATCGTGCTTCAGCTGATTGAACTTATTGAAAGTGAAAACTGTGACGACGACAAGTTCAGTGTGGACTACCACTACAAGCTCGATGACATCGAAAAAGAGTTGGCTGATATAGCTGATGATGTGCGAGAACGTGAATTTATGCAGGGCCGTAAGAAATATTACATTAACGGTGGAGAAATCGAGGTAGTCAAGCCTGTCGATAATGCTAAATTTTGCGCAAATTGCTCCAGATTGAGGATTACACCGGATGGTAAAATCAAGCCATGTCTTTTGAGAAATGATAACCTGGTCGAGTTGATTTCACATGTGAGAAATGGCGAAAGCGAGGAAAAACTAGAGGAAATCTTCATCAAGGGAATTAACAAAAGGGAACCCTTCAATTCCTAACCTTATTTTTTTAGCAAATAATATAACAGTGTTAACTTTTCATCTCAAAAAAAAGAAAAAAATAGGAAATAAGGAAAAATCCTTATAACCATTTAGCTTTGGATACGTGGTCGGTAAATGGAAGTGGGTCGTCACTGCCCATACCTGGGATGTATCCGTAGATTTCTCTTACTTTGTTGTTTACAGTACTCCATACTTTAGCTACAGGGATTTCACATGGACATACTTCGGAACATTGTCCACAGTTGGTACATGCGTCAACCATGTGCACTAAACGTGTTAAGTGGAAGAATGGAGCAGCAGGAGTGTATCCACCAGGTACCCATTCAGGACCTTCAGCTTCGAGACAGCAGTCTTCACAGAAACATAATGGACATGCTTCACGACAGCCGTAACATTTCATACATTTGGAGAATTCGTCTTCGTATTGGTAGAATACGTCGATGATGTCTCCAGTGGTGCCTGCGTAATCAACTTCTTTCTTAGCTTGAGATTCTTTTAACATGAAGTTGTTGATGTTTTCTCTGATTTTGATACCTTTTTCAATAGGTTCAGCAGTTTCGATTAAACCAGCTTCAATAACTTTGTCTAATACTTCTGCACCAGTTTCTGAGAATACTTCAACGAAGGTAGCTTTACCAGCTAATTCACCGATAACTCCCCAGTTACCTAAAGCTAAGTCAGCGTTGGAAGGGATTTTGAGATTACATCTTTGACAGTTTTCTCTTCTTCCCATACCTTGTTCTTCTAATTCATCGATTTTGAAACCTTTTTCACCATCAGCTGTTTCCATGATGAGTTTTCCTTTAGCGATTTCTTCTTTGATAACGTCTTTAGGATCTAATTCGTATACATCTCTAATCATGTTCATGGTTGGAACAGGTGACATAGTTCCACCACAGTTAACACCAATCATAATTACGTTTTCTTCGATGATTTTGCCTTTTTTCATTAATTCACGGATGGTCATTGCATCACAAGGTTTACATGCAACAGCGAGTTTCATGTATCTTGCACCGTCTAAGTATTTGGATACGAATTTAGCAATGTTTAAGGTACCACAGTGAATGGAACCTGCGGTTTTGATAACATCAGCAGGGTCGGTAATGAGAGTTGGTACACCGTCGTAAATATCGTGACCTTCGGTTACTCCAACGACACCATCAACAATACCTTCTTCTAAGAGGTATTTCATGATAGTAGTTACAACTCCACCGTATTCTCCTTTTTGTTTGATATCATCAATTGCAGAGTATGCGTAATACATATCGTTAATTTTTGCGCTCATTTAAATCTACTCCTTGTTTATTTACCCACTTTTACGGTGGTAGTTGCCATGTTTTCAGCTTTGATTTCGGTGTCAGTACCATCTTTGTATACTTCACCTTTCATTTCGACAACTTCATCGAGTTTTTCGACTTGGATAGCACAAGCTTTCAATTCAACCATTTTGGATTTAGGGTCGAAGGAATCGGAGTTGGTTAATACATTTGCTGCACATTCTACGAAGTGCATTGGAATGTTTACAATACCTTCTCTGATGTCATCGGTTACACGAGCAGGAATTGCGATTTCTCCTCTTCTTGAGAATGCTCTTACTACTTCACCGTTGATAATTCCTCTAGCTTCAGCATCTTTAGTGTTGATTTCAATGAAACCGGTTTTAACTTCGTTGGATAAAGTTTCACATCTTCTGGTCATTGCAGCGTGGTAGTGGAACAAGATCCTTGTAGTGGTTAATAATAATGGGTATTCATCATCTACAGTTTCAACAGGTCCTTTGTGTTCTAATGCTTGGAAGACACCTAAACCATCAGGGTGTGCGAATTTTTCTTTGTGCATTAATGGTTGACATGGGTCGTCTTCGGAAGGACAAGGCCAGTGAAGTGCTTCAGGAGTGTCTAATCTTTCACGGTTCATACCTGCCATGATAGGAGCACATTCTCTGATTTCATCAAAGATTTCTTCAGCAGATTCGTAGTGGAATAATGGTCTTGGTACGCCCATTCTGACAGCGATTTCTTCCATAATTTTCCAATCTAACCATGCGCCTTCAGGAGGTTCTTGTGCTTTGTGTAAGCATTGTACTCTTCTTTCACCACTGGTGAAGGTACCTTCTTGTTCACCCCAACCTGCTGCAGGTAATACAACATCAGCACATTGTGCGGTATCGGTTAAGAAACATTCTTGAACAACTAACATTTCTAAGTTAGCGAGTGCTTCTTTGGTGTGTTGTACGTCAGCATCGGAGAGTACAGGGTCTTCCCCGTGGATGTATAATACTTTTAAGTCGCCAGCGTGAGCAGCGTTCATCATTTCTACTAAGGTTAAACCAGGAGTGGTTGGTAAGTTAACTTCGTAACCTTCTCCACTGTAGTAGTCGTTGAACCATGCGGTGGTTTCTGGGTCTTTAACTTTTCTGTAACCTACGTAATCGGAAGGTAATGCACCCATATCACAAGCACCTTGTACGTTGTTTTGTCCTCTTAATGGGTTTACACCAGTACCTTGTTTACCAATGTTACCAGTTAACATTGCAAGGTTTGCAGTGGACATTACGTTGTCAGCACCGTGGGAGTGTTCGGTAATACCTAAGGAGTATACGATAGCTGCTTTGTCAGCAGATGCGTATTCTACAGCTAAGTGTTCGATTACTTCAGGTTTGATACCGGTAATTTCAGAAGCCATGTCTAAGGTGTATTTTTGTACAACTTCTTTCATTTCTTCGAAACCTTTGGTTCTGTTTGCAATAAACTCATCATCTTGCAAGTCTTTGTCGATGATGACTTTAATCATAGCGTTCATTAAAGCTACGTCAGTACCAGTTTCGAATTGTACATATTCGTCTGCGATTTTAGCAGTAGGAGTGAATCTTGGGTCTAATACAACTAATTTAGCACCGTTTTGTTTTGCTTGGATTAATTTACGTCCAAATAATGGGTGTGCTTCCATGTTGTTTGATCCAATACAGAATATGTAGTCAGCTTCCTTAATACTGTCGAATCCGTTGGTCATAGCACCGGAACCGAAAGTGGTAGCTAAACCTGCTACAGTAGGACCGTGACAGATACGTGCACAGTGGTCTACGTTTTGGGTACCACAAGCTACTCTTGCTAATTTTTGAGTAATGTAAATGTTTTCGTTAGGTGAACGAGCACATGCGTAGAATCCAACTTTGTTTGGATCTTCGTCAGATACTTCTTTGAGTTTGTTAGCAACTAAATCTAATGCTTCATCCCAAGAAGCTTCTCTGAATTCACCGTTTTCTTTTATTAAAGGAGTAGTCAATCTGTCTTCCCTATTAATAAACTGATATCCAAAGTTACCTTTTGGACATACTTTACCCTCGTTTACAGGGTGTCTTTTTAAAGGTTCTACACCAACGATTTTTCCGTCTTTGACTACAAAGTTGAGTCCACAACCTGTACCACAGTACGGACAGATAGTTGGTACATATTTAATTTCAACCATTTTATAATCTCCAAAATAATATTTTTGTTTATTTAAATAAATAAATAAATAAAGAAAGAAGCTTTAAAGCTTCTTCTTGAATTTACTAGCTTAGTCTTTTAAGTAAGTGTACCAGTAGATACATGCTACAAAGACTGCTCCACCAATGATGTTACCGATAGTAACTGGTACTAAGTTATTAATAATAATAGTACTCCAGGTTACACCTTTAGCACCTAAGAACATACCTAATGGTATGAAGAACATGTTTGCAACACTGTGCTCAAATCCGATACATACAAATGCCATGATTGGGAACCAAATACCAACGATTTTACCGATGATATCGTCTGATGCGTTAGCTAACCATACAGCTAAACATACAAGCCAGTTACAACCAATACCTTTAATCATTGCAACTGTGAATGGCATAGTTACTTTACCTTCTGCTACAGCGATTGCTTTTGCAGAAATTGCGTAAGCTGGTGCGG
Source organism: Methanobrevibacter thaueri (assembly GCF_003111625.1). Lineage (NCBI taxonomy): Archaea > Methanobacteriati > Methanobacteriota > Methanobacteria > Methanobacteriales > Methanobacteriaceae > Methanobrevibacter > Methanobrevibacter thaueri. The sequence goes on from NZ_MZGS01000028.1 coordinate 161,770, forward strand.
TTGCGTCAGTAGGAGTAATTCCTCCCATGAAAGCGAGAACGTATGCTACGAATAATGCACCTACAAAGTTGAAAATCCAACTTATTACCCAGTTTTTAGCGAGACCGCCAACAGATGCGTTACCGTCTAAAACACCGAGGGTCATGAACATTACGTTACCTGTGAAGAGTTCTGATCCTGCGAGAACTACAATGATCAAACCTACAGGGAACACTGCACCGAATACGAATTTTTCTAAACCGATTGGTGCGCCGGCTTTTAACATACCAGCACTAGCTACAACAGCTAATAAACCACCAAATGCAATATATGCTCCTGCTAAGAAGGAAAGCAATATTACATTAACAATATTTGCAGAGTTTTTTGCTCCAGCAGTTGCGGAAATTGCTTTCGCAGTGTCTACTGGACTTTTAAAAGATGAACTCATATTATCAACCTCTTTTATTCCCTTTTTTATTAATTTTTTATAATACTAATGAAACCCACAATTTAGTTCAAAGAGTATTATGATATTATATATTACTTTTATATATAAAAAGGATTTTTCATTAGACTCTAAAAGAAATATTTAAATACTACAAAGCTACAAAATTAAACATAATGATAAATCATGATGGATTACATACACATCGTGAAATTATTCTTCTTTTCCGAAAATACCTTTAATTATATCTTAAATTTTATTATACTATATTAAAAATCGTTGAAGATTATTAATATTGACTTTACACTTGTTTTAATTTAATAATTCTGAAAAAGTTACAATATGAAAATATATTTATATCGTCTTATTTTAACAAAAAATTGCTTAAAATTAACATCACTTCAAAATAATGGAAAATTAAAAATGAAAATCGATGAAAGATAATTTTGACAAAATTCAAATTTAAGCCAACTAAAATTATATGAAAGGTCAAAATCGATTGGATAACAAAAAAAGATTTGTTAAGAAACACTTGAAAAATCATTGAAAAGCGTCGATGATAACGAGATTTATCAAATAATTTTAAAATATAATGACACTTAAAATAATATATGGTGGAAGGCATGAAAATAGAAGAAATCGATGCAATAAAATTCAAAAACGATCAGGCCACAGAAGTTAAGGAAAATGTTGTGAAGGATGAAACAATAACATTGACAATCAACGGAAACATCTCACGCAGCCTGTCTGCAATCGAGGATTCCCTTAAGGAATTTGCAGTCGGGTACCTGTTCAACGAGAACATGGTGAAATCCCTTGACGACATCAAAAGCATTGAAATCGACGGTCCGCAGATCAATGTCGAAATCGACGACACCCTTTTAAGGACAAATGAGACAGTTCTGTGCTCCGATTCAGCAGGAGGATGGAGAAGCAAGATCAAGGACGTCAACCCTGTCGAATCCGATTTTCAGGTAAGCGTCAGGGAACTGCTCGACAGGATAGAGGAACTTAAAAACAATGCTGAAATCTGGCAGGCCACCGGAGGAACACATGTTGCGGGAATCGTTTATGATGGTCAGTTCGTCGTCAAGGAAGACGTAAGCCGCCATGTGGCCGTGGACAAGGTAATAGGATATGGAATATTGCACGATTTCGACCTGAAAAACTCATATGTGATATACAGCGGAAGAATGCCTGCGGACATGGTCATCAAAATGACAAGGGCCGGCGTTCCGATTCTGGCATCAAACGCAGCTCCCGCTAACTCAGGATACAATATCGCAAAAAAAGGAAATATTACATTGGTCGGCTTCTTAAGGGGCCAACGCTGTAATATATATAATAACCAGAATAGGATCTTATTCTAGAACTGTGTGTCTTGCCTTCAAGTCACTTTCAGTCTGATGCATCTTTTCCATCAGCTCGGAAACGATTGCATCCAAAAATACGAGAGTGGTCAGCTCGAAAGCTGTTCCCAATGGAGTCAAGGAAGTGTAGTTTCCGTGGATTTGACGTTTGATGTAGTTTTCATCATCCACTTCTTTTTTTGTTCTTCCTTTGACAAGGATATAGCTGTCACACATTTGACCTAATGTGGAGTCAGGATAAGATGTTAGGGCCAATACCTTGGAACCTCTATTTTTAGCGATTTTGGCTGCGGACACTATGGTATTTGTTTCACCTGAACCTGAAATGGCAATAATGCAGTCATCTTCATAAATGGCCGGAGATATGGTTTCGCCCACAACATAGGCACTCAATCCCAGATGCATTAACCTCATGGCAAATGCCTTTGCGGCAAGTCCAGATCTTCCCGCTCCAGTAACAAAGATGTTTTTGGAGCTTATGATGATATCTTCAAATTTTTCAATAGCTTCTTCATCCAAATAGTCTTGTGCACTTTCAATATTGTCCAATATAGCCCTGATAGAGGTTTTCATTATTTCCATTTTTATCTAATCCATAAATCGATATTATTAATTATGATTACAATTTTATTTATAATTAATGAAATTTGAAAGTAAGGGATTGATAAGTATAGAGATTGACGGAAAGGTTTACGACTATAAATTATACCAAAGCCTGGAATCACTCTCTCGAACCCAGTCCCAAAGAAAATCCGCCAAGGAATTGGGCATTTCACATACAGTCTTTAACAGGAGATTGCTTAAGGCTGAGGACAAGTTAGGCGTCAAGATTACCCGAAAGGTCGGCAACGGCACACTCTTGACACCGGATGGCGATGCCCTGCTTGAGGAGTTCAAGAAGTATATGATCCAAATCGAGAAGACACCAAACATCAACATTGCCGGAGGGCACATCAGCACAGGGCTTCTTGAAAGCATACACACACCATTCAACACCAACATCTACAGCAGCAGCGACGAGGACGCATTCGAGCTTGCAAAAAGGGGTGCGGTGGATATTCTGACATTGGACGACCCTCTGATTGCGTATGAAAGGGACATCAATTTCATGCCGATAGCCTATGACTATCTCGTTCTGGTCTCAAGCCCGGAATCCAAAAGCATCGAGAGCATATCCGACCTGGAGGGGCTTGATTTTGTAAACGTCAACGGTTCCGCCCAAAGGCTTGCATGGAACAGCCTTAACCATTATGACATTGAATACAACATAAAGGAAAGCGTCAATTCCCAATTCGATGCATTCAAGATTGTGAGAAACTCAAAGAATCTCTATACCTTTTTGAATGCCAGCTATTTCAAGGGAAATGACCTCCTGAAGTATGACACCCAGCATGTAATCAGCGTCATCAAGGTCAACGAGGACAAGGCCGAAGTTGATGAATATGTCAGGTTCCTGATAAACGAAGGCCAGAGGCTGATTGAGCAGCAGGGCTTCACACCAATGGGATAGTACTTTCCAAATGCTCTCGGCAAAACTGTAATATAATATTATTATATAGTACATACCATCACACATCGGAAATTAATGTTTAATGGGTTCACATGTGCGACAATGTGCACTTTCAAAACATTAAATAATGATAAGAACCAATATAAAATTGAAATTATAAAAAGGCGATATTATGGCAAAAAACAGAGATTTACTAGCAATTGGCCACTCTGCTCATGATTACATTATTAGAGTGCCGGAATTTCCAAAAGCTAACTTTTCAGCACCAATAACCAAGATGAAAACTTTTAATGGTGGAGCCGCTGCAAATGTAGCTTGTGTTGGAGCAAAATTAGGTTTAAAAACCTCCCTCGTTTCCGCTGTTGGAGGAGATTTCAAAAGAACAGAATATTATGAACACATGCAGAACTTGGGTATTGACACCGAATCCCTAATCTTTGTTCCGGGCGAGGAAACACCTACCGCATTTGTTTTAACCAACGATGACGATGACCAGATAAGCTACTTCTATTGGGGAGCTGCAAAGGAATTCAGCGAAAGCAAAGTTCCTACAAAAGCAATCAAGGATGCCGAAGCAGTTCACCTTGCAACAGGAGACCCTGAATTCAATTGGAAATGTTCCCTTGAAGCAAAAGACCAAGACATGCTTGTTTCATTCGACCCTGGCCAAGACCTTGGAATGTATGACACCAAAAAGCTGATTGACGTCATTGAAAACACTACAATCCTTTTCGGTAACCACCATGAATATGAAAGGATTCTTGATGCGCTTGAAGTCGACCTTAACGGATTGAGGGAAATGGGTCCTAAAATCCTTGTCAAGACCTGCGGAGCCAGCGGATGTGAAATCTACTCAAGCGAGGACAAAATCAAAATCGATGCAATCCCAACCGAAGCCATCGATCCGACCGGTGCGGGAGATTCATATAGGGCAGGATTCCTATCAAGATTCATAAACGGAGAATCACTTGAAGAATCAGCCAAGTTTGCATCATCCGTTTCATCATTCATTATTCAGCATCAAGGCTGTCAGACCAATATGCCAACCTTTGATGAAGCATTTGAAAGAATGAACGAATTTTACTAAATTCCTACATTTTTTTCAATTTTTCTTTATTTTTATCAATACTGCTTTATTTCCAATATAATCCTACATAATAACTATTTTTTAAAAAAAACTTGATTTATATCAATAACAGTGGAATTAAAATTTATCCCATTAATTTAAATACTATTAAATTAAGATAAGAAATTATCAAATAAATATGAGAAATTTTTAAATTAAATTTGACTGTTTTAAAATGAAATTGAGGAATTGTTATGACACAAATTAGCGATGCAAAAAAAGGCATATTAACAGATGAAATGAAGCACGTTGCAGAAATTGAAGGTGTTTCACAAGATTTTATATTAAAATCAGTGGCACAGGGAACCATTGTAATTCCAAGCAACGTACACAGAGACATTGAGGCTGCAGGAATTGGAGCCGGACTCAGGACAAAAGTGAACGCAACCGTCGGAACCTCCACAGATATCGTTGATTTTGATGAGGAAGTGCACAAGGCACAAATCGCAATAGACCATGGTGCAGACTGCCTTATGGAATTAAGTATTGGAGGAGACCTTGACGTAATAAGAAGAAGAGTTCTTGACATGTCCCCATTGCCAGTGGGATCCGTACCAGTTTATCAAGCAGCAATTGAAAGCATCAGAAGAGACGGTTCAGTGGTTTACATGGATGAGGATGACCTCTTCAACACCATTGAAAAGCAAGCAAAAGACGGTATTGACTTTATGGCCGTTCACAGCAGTATCAATATCGAAACATTAACCAGACTCAAAAGACAAGGCCGTGTGACAGGACTCGTTTCCCGTGGAGGGTCATTCATGTCCGGATGGATTGTTGAAAATGAAAAGGAAAACCCATTGTACGCCAACTTCGATTACGTTCTCGAAATCGCAAAGGAACATGATGTGGTATTATCACTTGCAAACGGTATGAGAGCAGGATCCATTGCCGATTCAACAGACAGGGCACAAATACAAGAATTGATCATTTTAGGAGAATTAATCGACAGATCCCGTGAAGCCGGAGTGCAATGTATGATTGAAGGGCCAGGACACATTCCAATCAACGAGATTCCAACAAATGTAATGATTCAAAAGAAAATGTGTTCCAACGCTCCTTTCTACATGCTCGGACCTATCGTATGTGATGTTGCACCAGGTTACGACCACATCGTATCCGCTATCGGAGCTGCATCTTCAGCAAAAGCAGGAGCAGACTTCATCTGCTATGTTACTCCTGCTGAGCACCTTGCATTGCCTAACCCTGATGACGTTAGGGAAGGAGTCATCGCAACCAAGATTGGAGCATATGCAGGAGACCTTGCAACCGGCCAAATCGACGGTTCACAAGACCTTGCAATGGCAGAAGCACGTAAGAGACTTGACTGGGAAGCACAATACGCTTGTGCAATGTTTCCGGAAGCTGCACGTGCAAAAAGAGACCAAAGACCTCCTGAAGAGGAAGACACCTGTACAATGTGCGGAAACTATTGTGCAGTGAAAATCGTTAACGAATGGTTGGACCAATCCGATTCCGACCTCATAAAATAGATAGATTAACATTAATCTATTTATTCTTATTTTTTTAAACTCTGGAATTCACCATAAAATAAATACTATTTTTTACATATATCCCCCTCAAAGGTGATTTGATGGGATCCGTTAGTGAATCTTCAAAAGAAGACTTGCTTGTTTCATTCGATCCTGGCCAAGACCTTGGAATGTATGACACCAAAAAGCTGATTGACGTGATTGAAAACACTACAATCCTTTTCGGTAACCATCATGAATATGAAAGGATTCTTGATGCGCTTGAAGTCGACCTTAACGGATTAAGGGAAATGGGTCCTAAAATCCTTGTCAAGACCTGCGGAGCCAGCGGATGTGAAATCTACTCAAATGAGGATAAAATAAAAATCGATGCAATCCCAACCGAAGCCATCGACCCGACCGGTGCGGGAGATTCCTATAGGGCAGGATTTTTATCAAGATTCCTGAACGGAGAATCACTTGAAGAATCCGCAAAATTCGCATCATCCGTCTCATCATTTATCATTCAACACCAAGGCTGCCAAACCAACATGCCAACCTTTGATGAGGCTTTTGAAAGAATGAATGAATTCTACTAATTCTTTTATTTTTTCTCTTTTACTTTTTTTATCATAATTTTTTTAAATGCTCAAACCTAATATTGAAGCATGAAAAGGATTTTTAAATTTATTGAGAAGTATTTTTTCATAATCATATTGCTGGCCGTAGGCATTTCATTGCTTTATCCGAATTCATTCGCATGGGTATTGAGCGAATACAACGGCATCAATATCATAAATCTACTTTTAAGTATTGTTCTTTTTACAATGGGAACCACATTGAAAGTGGATGACTTCATTAACGTGTTTAAAAATCCCAAAGAGATTGCAGCGGGAATATCAGCGCAGTACATTATAATGCCCCTGATAGCATTTTGCCTTGCAAGCGCATTTTCACTTGACACAGCTCTGACAGTTGGAATCATCCTTGTCGGAACCGTGCCTGGAGGAACAGCCTCCGACGTCATCACTTTTCTTGCAAAGGGTGATGTGGCACTGTCCGTTTCCCTGACTGCGGTTTCCACAGTGATTTCGCCTATCCTGACACCATTGATCACATTGCTTTTAATCGGCAATCAGATTCAATTCAATCCTGTTGACATGTTCATCTCCATTGTCGAAATCGTGATTGTGCCAATCGCCATAGGTTTGACCTTGAACTACAAATTCCCGGATTTCTGCGAAAAGCTGAAAGACTATCTGCCTGCAATATCCTCAATTGTAATCTGTCTGATTGTTGCGGGAGTGATCGGTGCCAACAAGCAGGCCATCCTAACTTCATCCACAATCATAATCGTCGTGATTGTCCTTCAGTACTTCATTGCGATGGCGCTTGGATTTGGAGTGGGATACCTGGTGGGAATGGGCAGAAAACAAATCATTACTGTAGCTATAGAACTGGCATTTCAAAATTCAGGCTTGTCAACAAGCCTTGCAAAGACCCATTTTCCAACCTTGTCCCAGGCAACGGTGCCAGGAGCGCTTTATTCCGTCTGGCAGAATTTTGCGGGGTCAATTCTTGCATATTTATTTAGAAGATATTTGTGAACATCAATGATTTGGGTAACTTTCCCATTAAAATAATCTTTTTATATTAATAGAAAGATAATATTATTATAATACTTATTTTATGATAATTCTTTTATTAGAAACGGTGAATATAAATGACACATTGGATTGAAAATGTAGCTATTGAACTAGCTAAAAGAGACACAGAAGAGCATGTTATTGCGAGTGGAACCTCCATTTCAGGTTCTATTCATATTGGAAACTCATGCGACATATTTGTAGCTAACGGAATTGGAAAAAAATTAAGGGAAATGGGAAAGAAGGCTAAAACAATATGGATTGCAGACGACCACGACCCGCTCAGAAAAGTTCCATATCCTTTACCTGAATCTTACGACAAATACTTAGGAATGCCATACTCAATGATTCCATGCCCAGACGGCTGCTGTGCAAACTTTGTAGAGCACTTTGAAAAACCGCTGCTTTCAGTCATGGACGATTATGGCATTGAAATGGAAGCTAAATCCGGTTTTGAAATGTACAAGAACGGAGACTATAACGATTACATCAGGACTTCCTTGGAAAAAGTAGATGAAATCAAGGAAATCTTTAACCAATACAGAAGGGAGCCATTAGCTGACGACTGGCTGCCATACAACCCTATCTGTGATGAGTGTGGACGTGTAAATACCACATACGCATACGATTACGACGGCGACATCATCAAGTACAGATGTGAATGTGGCCACGAAGGTGAAATGGACATCAAGTCCGGAAACGGTAAGCTCACATGGAGAGTTGAATGGGCAGCAAGATGGAAGATATTCGGAACCACATGCGAACCGTTCGGAAAAGACCACGCAGCAAGCGGCGGATCCTACGATGTAAGTAGCGTGATATCCGAAAAGATTTTCGACTATCCTGCACCATACCCAGTGCCATACGAATGGATTACACTTGACGGTGAAGCGATGAGTAAATCCCACGGGGTTTTCTTCGCTCCTGAAGAATGGCTTAAAATCGGACCTGCTGAAAGTCTTCACTACTATCTGTTCAGGTCAAAACCAATGAAAGCAAAGGATTTCTCCCCGAAAATGCCTTTCTTAGACTTTATCGACCAGTTCGATACTGTTGAAAAAGTGTTCTACGATGAAGTTGAAGCTCCATCAGAAAAAGAAGGAAGAAAATTCAAGGAAATCTATGAGATTGTCCAAATGGAACCTGGAAGTCCACTACCTTTCAGACCGCCATTCAGATTCCTCGTCAACGCTTATCAGATTGCCGGAGATGACCTTGAGAAAATATTTGACATCCTCAAGAGAAATTCCCAATTGACCAAAAGCTTCAAGGACAAGGAGTTCGGCGACTTGACCGAAACCGAATTGGCACAATACAGGGAAAGGGTCGACAACGTAATCTACTGGCTTGACACTTATGCACCTAACTTCGTGAAATTCAAAGTTCAGGAAAAAAGCGTGCCTAAATTGCCGTTGACCCCTGAGCAAGATCAATTCCTGGCTGACCTTGCCGATTTGATTGAAAACAATGATTTCACCGATGCAACCGAATTGCACGATGCGATGTATGAAATCCTGGAAGCTCAAGGATTAAAACCACAAAAAGGTTTCCAAGCTATCTATAAAATGATTCTCGGTCAAAAACAAGGCCCAAGAGCAGCATCATTCTTATTGAGTTTGGACAAAGACTTTGTAGTAAAAAGATTAAGAAAAGAAGCTTAATCTTTCAAACTTTTCTTTTTTTTCAAATTAAACTTTTAAACTCTTTTTTCATTAGAAGATCATCCACGAACGTATAATCTAACTTTTCAAAGATATCAACGAGAATGTCCTCTTTTGAATCGAAGCTGACGACAATGCTTTTGAATTCATAGTCCATCGCTACCTTTTCAAGCTGCCTTATCAGCTTATATGCTATCTTGTCCCTATCGTCATATGAGTTTAAAAAAAGAGTTATGATTTCAGCGGACTCACTGTCGTACACCTTGAAGCTGGCGCATCCAACTGTTTTTTTGTAGTTGTTTAAAAGCAGCACAACCTGAGGATCGTTTACTTCACATCCGAAAGATTTGCAAAATTCAATAAAACGTTCATCTTGCTCATCTGTTACTGTTATCTCCATTCATTTCCACCTCGGTAGTGTTTCCAACTTTCTTAAGCTCCTCATCCCATATTTCAGGATTGTTGGCCGCAAATCTTAAGAACAAATCCCTGCATTTTATATCATTAAGCACAATGACTTCCACATCATTGCATCTCAAAAGGCCTTCGGCCCCCATCAGTGTTGTGTTCTCCCCTATCACGACACGGGGAATGTTATATAATATCACCGCCCCTGAGCACATCGGGCAGGGAGACAGTGTTGTGTACAATGTGCATCTGCGGTAATCCTCATATTCCAGGCGTCCCGCATTTTCAATGGCATCCATTTCGGCATGCAGAACTACGGAATCGTTTTGAATCAGTCTGTTATGCCCTCTGGATATTACCTCATCATCCTTAACGAGGACGGCCCCTATCGGAATTCCCCCTTCCTCTAAGGATTTTTCAGCCTCCTTGATGGCCTCATCCATAAAATAAGCGTCAGTTTTCATGAAAAAAATAAGTTAATAGATGAAATCAATCATCTATCTAAATCTGTTTAATAATCCTTTGCCGGATGCTTTTTCCGCAGATTCCTCAAGTTTGGTTACTTGCTTTCTTAAATCGGCAATAGTCTTGCTGGATTCGTTTGAAAGTTTGTCGTAACTGCTTTCCTTAATCTTGAGTTGTGTTTTAAGTGAGGAAATCTCTTCCTTGTATCCGTCGATTTCCTTCTTGTTTTGGGCATCGACTTCTTCCTTATAATTTCCAAACTCGATGATTTCAGCTCTTAACTTATCGACTTCTTCGGAAAGTGATATGTTTTCTTTTCTTGCATCGGATAACTTTTCTTTTAACTCTTTGACTTCATTGGATAGCTTGCCGTTTTCCTTTTTGATTTCAACAACGTTGGAGTTGTCAAGCTCTTCTTTCAACTCTGCGATTTGGGATTCCAAATCTTCCTTGACTGAATCCAATTGGGATTCAAGTTTATCGGCTCTTACTTTGTGAACTGCACTTTCTGCACCGATTTTTCCTATAGTGTTACTTAAATCGGCATTGATGTCCAATTGGTCAAAGTATTTTCTTGATGTCTTTTCCAGTGCGGTAGTTAACTCGTTTTTAATGTTTTTGAGTTCAGCGTTTTCCTTTTTGAGTTTTGGAATTACTTTGTTGGTCAAGTAGTTTAGTTCATTTGATTGGTTGGACAGTTTTTTATCTTTCTCATCCAATTTCTGTTTCAAATCTGCATTGTCAGAGGATTTCTTATTGGATTTTTTTGATTTCTTAGGTTTGGAAGATTTCTTCTTAACTTCAGGAACTTCCTCAAAAACCTCTTCAACAGGCTCAGGAACATCCTCAACAACTGCTTCCTCAACAACCTCTTCAACAGGCTCAGGAACATCCTCAACGACCGGCTCCTCAACAACCTCTTCAGCAGGTTCGGAAACACTCTCAACGATTTCCTCATCAACCAGTTCTGGAAGGTCGTCAACTTCTTCCACAGATTCTTCAACAACTACTTCTTCTTGAGTTTCAACAACAGGTTCCGGAACTTGTTCTTTTACAGGTTCCACATCCATCGCTTCAACTGTCTTTTCTTCTGTTTTACTTTTAGATCTATTTTTGAGTTTATCTAAATCCAATTTTATCTTTCCACCATACATGGTGTTCATTGGTTTATCATCAGACATTAAAATCACCATAATAGCAATATTAACATTTAAAATTCGACTACAATATACAATTTAAAAGTTTGATTTTTAGAATATTTAAGTATTTTCGAACTCATCAAATATTATTAATATCATGAGAAACAATAGATTATATACTAATTAATTTTGTAACTTGTGGCGATATCATGGATTATTTTGATAGATTAGAAGCTGAAACCAATCACCTATACGAGATAGCTAATGAAGCAAGGTCTAAGGGTTTGGATGTTGAAACAAAAACCGAAGTTCCACTTGCAAAGGATTTAGCGGAAAGAGTTGAAGGGCTTGTAGGTCCTGAAGGTGTTGCGCAACGTATTAAGGAATTAGAGAAAGATATGGATCGTGAGTCTGTCGCTTTTGAAATTGCTGCTGAAATTGCAGACGGGACCTTCGAATTGACAGGCGAGAAGGCGAAATGGAATGAGGAGCAAAGATGCGACCAGGGTCTCAGGACAGCACTTGCAATCCTTACGGAAGGAGTGGTTGCAGCGCCGTTGGAGGGAATTTCCGACGTTAAAATCAAACAGAACTTCGACGGTACAAAATATATCGGAGTGTATTTTGCAGGACCTATCAGAAGTGCTGGAGGTACTGCGGCAGCCCTTGCAGTGCTTTTGGGAGACAAGATCAGACAGGCAATCAACATCGATGAGTTCAAGCCTATTGAAGATGAAATCGAAAGGTATGTGGAAGAGGTCGAGCTATACGAGTCAGAAGTTACAAACCTGCAATACTCACCAACACCAGAGGAAGTGAGATTTGCGGCCAACCATATCCCTGTGGAGGTTTCAGGTGAACAGACCGACCAGGTTGAAGTGTCCCACCGTGATTTGGAGCGTGTTGAAACAAACAACATTCGTGGGGGAGCTTTGCTTGCGATGGTTGAGGGAGTTATCCAGAAATCCAAGAAGATCAAAAAGATTGCAAACAAGTTGGGTCTTGACTGGGACTGGCTTGAAGAGTATTCAAAGCCTAAAAAAAGCGATTCGTCAGATGACGGCGGAGACTCCGATGTCGCTCTTGAAGAGCCTAAATACATCCAGGATATCATCGGCGGAAGGCCTATTCTAGGATACCCTTCCGAAAAGGGAGGTTTCAGGTTAAGGTATGGTCGTTCACGTAACACCGGCCTTGCCACAATGGGAGTCCATCCTGCAACAATGGCACTGCTCGAGTTTCTGGCCGTTGGAACACAGCTGAAGATTGAATATCCTGGTAAGGGAAACTGTGTTGTTCCCGTTGATTCTATTGAGGGACCAATCGTCAAGCTAAAAAACGGTGACGTTGTCGTGATTGACAGCGTAAGGCAAGCTCAGAAGCTGAAAAAGGATGTTGTTGAAATACTCTTCCTTGGTGACATGCTCGTTGCGTTCGGTGAGTTCTTAAGGAACAACCAACCGTTATATCCGTCAGGATGGGTTGAGGAATGGTGGATTCAGCTGCTTATGAGAAGCGAGAAATTCGACAAGGACAACACCGATCTGGATTTGCACGCACTTGAATATGATTATCTGCCTGCAGTCGAGGCGTTCAGGCTGTCCAAGGAGTATGACATTCCGCTCCACCCTAAATACACTTATTGCTATAATGACGTTACCATAAATGATTTGAATGGGTTATATGATTTGCTTGATGCCTCAAAATCAACCTATAAACCTGAAGAGGGCATTAAGCTTGACTTCTCTTATCCGAAAAGGGTTCTTGAAGTTATCGGCGTGCCGCATATCGTTCGTGACGGCAAGATAATCATTGACAAGGACCACTCCTATGCATTGCTCATCACATTATCCGACAGATTGCCTGAAAGGAAAACAACAATTGAAGCCCTGAATGAGGTTTCACCTGTCAAGATCATTGACAAGGCTCCGGCCTACATCGGTACCCGTGTCGGCAGACCTGAAAAATCAAAGGAAAGACTTATGAGACCTGCCCCTCACGGATTGATACCTATCGGCAATTTTGGAGGTTCAAGAAGGCTGGTTGCCACCGCCGCCAAGAAAGGCAGCATCAAGGTAGAGATTTCCAGAAGAAGATGTACCAATCCCGAATGTGGAATCAGCTCATTTGGCGCACTTTGTCCTAAATGTGGCCATCCGACTGAAAAGGGAAAACCTTCAATGAAAAGCATTCCGCTTGCATCAATGCTCAAAAAGGCTTCCGACAATGTCAAGGTCAGAAGGGTCGACGAGGTCAAGGGTGTTGTCGGAATGATTTCAGAGTCCAAATTGCCTGAACCGTTGGAGAAAGGAATTCTCAGGGCAAAACATGAGGTGTTCACCTTTAAGGACGGAACAATCCGTCATGACTCAACCGATTTGCCGTTGACACATTTTGTTCCTAAGGAAATTGGAGTAAACGTTGAAAAGCTGCTTGAAATGGGTTATGAGAAAGATTGTTACGGCAATCCTATTGAGAGTGAGGACCAAATCATTGAGCTTAAGGTCCAGGACATTGTAATTTCCGACAACTGTGGGGATTACCTGCTTCGTACCGCCCAGTTCATTGATGACGAGCTCACAAGGTATTACGGCATGGAGCCGTTCTACAACGTTAAGGAGAAAAGCGACATGATTGGCCATCTCGTTGCCGGCCTTGCTCCGCACACATCCGCAGGAGTTCTGGGCAGAATAGTCGGTTTCACAAAGGCTTTGGGATGCTATGCACACCCTTATTTCCATTCAGCCAAACGTAGAAACTGTGACAGTGACGAGGATGCGGTGATGCTGTTGCTTGACGCATTGATCAACTTCTCAAAAACATACTTGCCTAACACTAGGGGAGGAAGTATGGATGCTCCTTTGGTTTTATCCTCAAGGATTGACCCTGAAGAGATAGACGACGAATCCCACAACCTGGACATCTTTGAAAGGTTCCCTGTCGAGTTTTATGAGGAAACCTACACTCCTCACAAGCCTGCAGATGTTCTTGAATACATAGACAATGTCGAGATGCACCTGGGAACACCTGAACAGTATGAGGGATTGATGTTTTCCCACCACACCTCAAACATCCATGCGGGCCCGACCGTTTGTCTTTACAAACGTCTGCCTTCAATGAGGGAAAAGGTTGAAGCCCAAATCAGCCTTGCCGAAAGCATCAGGGCCGTTGACCAGCGTGGTGTTGTCGAGAAGGTACTGTCATCACATTTCCTGCCGGACATCATGGGTAACTCAAGGGCATTTTCCAAGCAGAAGGTTAGATGCACAAAGTGCGGCGCAAAGTACAGAAGAATGCCGCTTACCGGAAAATGTTCATGCGGTGGAAATCTGATTTTGTCAGTTTCCAAGGGATCAGTTACCAAGTATCTTGAGATTTCAAGGGATTTGGTTAACAGATATCCAGTATCCCACTATCTTGAGCAGCGTCTGGAGATTCAGGAGTTCGGTATTAACTCATTGTTTGAAAGTGATAAATCCAAGCAGAGTTCACTTGACGTGTTCTTCTAATACTTTTCAAATGCTCTCTTGGACAATTGTTTTTTGATATTAATAATATAGTAAATTTCAGAGTATATGAATAATGTTCGATTGAAGACGAACAATTTATATACCATGAGAAACTATCTATTATATAGATGTTCGTATTAATACGAACAATAATTATACAAGTGATTACAAATAGTAATAGCAAGTGAGAGGGTACCCTCTCTCAACCTTGGATAATAAAACTATTTTATAAACTAGGAAAATGGTGTGAATTAAATGGAAAAAATATCAGAATTAGGAAATAACTTAGAAAAATCCGTTAAAATTAATGTAGAAAAGAATAACGGTATCAGAGAAAGATTCAGTTATGAAAAATTAATGAAATCATTGATAATGGTAGAAACCCCATTCTTTGAATCAGACAAAATCATAGCAACCGTAGTATCTCAATTATACGATGGGATCAAAACCAAAGAAATCAAAAAAATTGTTTACGAATGCTTAGAAGACATTGATCCTGAAATCGCAAACAAATACTTAGCAAGTACCCAATTAAAAGTACGTACTTCAAGAGATACTATTGAAGCATTTGACTTATCAAAAATCGCTAACACCTTAATTGAAGAAACCGGTGCTAGCCAAGAAACTGCTTTTGAAATCGCAACTGAAACTTGGAAAGAACTTAAAAAATTAAATGTGGAATACTTGACCGCACCTATGATTAGGGAAATGGTTAACACAAAATTAATCGAATACGGTTTAGAAGACTTAAGAAGCCGTTACACCCGTTTAGGTATCCCTGTATACAACATTACCTCTTTAATTGAAAACGGTAACAGGGACAACGCAAACATGATCCACAACCCGGAAAGTATCCACAAACATGTAGCAGACGAAGCATTAAAACAATATGCTCTCTTGAAAATGTTGCCAGCACACTTAGCAGACGCACACATGTCTGGAGACATTCACATTCACGATTTGGAATTCTTCGCAGGAAGACCTTTAAACTGTTTACAACATGATATAAGAACATTCATCAGATACGGACTTAAAGTGGACGGTACCGGTGACCACACCTCAATTGCAGGTGCACCAAACCACATGGAAACCTTAATGAACCACACTGGTGAAATCATGCTTGCAGCACAACAAAACATGTCCGGTGGACAATCAATGTCCCTCTGGAACGTATTTGTCGCACCATTTGCAAGAGGCAGATCCTACGATGAAATCAAACAAGCTGTTCAAATGCTTATATATAACTTAAACATGGCTTACGCCGCAAGAGGATCACAAGTTCCATTCACAAGTATGGCATTGGAATTCGGTGTTCCTGATTTCTTAAAAGAAGAAACCGCATACGGACCAAAAGGTCAAGTTGTCGGAACTTACGCTGATTTTGAAGATGAAACCAGATTAATCCAAAGGGCATTCACTGAAACATTGCTTGAAGGAGACAATGAAGGTAAACCTCATTTATTCCCAAATACAATCTACACTCTCCGTGAAGAAACAATGACCAGTGAATACGAAGAAGACTTAAGATTAGTTCATGAATTGTCCGCAAAATATGGTTCATCATACTTTGTAAACATGTTCCCTAAATACAGAGGAAAAATGGCAAACTACATGGGATGCAGAACCTGTTTACAAGACACCTGGACCGGTGACTGGGATCAAGACTGTTTAAGAACCGGTAACCTCGCTTACGTAACCTTAAACTTCCCAAGAATCGGATACCAATCCAAAGATGAATCCCAAGTATTCGAATACTTAGACGAATACATGGACCTTGCAGTTGAAACCTTGATGCTCAGAAGAGAACAAGGATTAAAATGTTTAAACGATTTCCACATTTTACCATTCTTAAAACAAGATGTAAATGGGGAACCATACTACAGAATTGAAAATTCAACTTTATCCTTCGGTTTTGTTGGACTTAACGAAATGTTATTATCCTTATTCGGTGAAGGAATCGAAAACCCTGACTCCAACAAGTTCGGTGTAAAATGTCTCGAATACGTAAATGACAGAGCTAAAAAATTACAAGAAGAAACCGGACTCAGATGGTCTGTTTTACAAACCCCTGCTGAATCCACCGCTTACAGATTCGCAACTCTCGACAAAAAACAATTCGGAGACCAAGCTATCGTACAAGGTGACGGAAACGCTAACTACTACACAAACTCCTCACACGTACCAGTAGACACCGGATTATCCTTAATCGAAAAAATCAAAATTGAAGAACAATATCACGGTTTAACTCCTGGTGGTCACATCTTCCATGCATTCATGGGAGAATCCTACTCAGATCCAGATTCATTAATGAGTTTAACCAATAAAATCGCAAGAAAATCCGATATCGGATTCTGGGCTTACAGCTCAGCATTAAGCTTCTGTTTAAAATGCAAAACCTTGATGAAAGGTTTAAACAATACTTGCCCTACCTGCGGGGAAAAAGAAGATGTAGAATGGTATGACAGAATTACCGGTTACGTACAACAAGTTGGACGTGCAAAATCTGCATCCGGTGGTTGGAACCCAGGTAAACGTCAAGAATTGATTGATAGAAGAAGATTTGAAGATAACTAAACAGTTATCTTCCTTCACACCATTTTTATTTTCAAATTTTTTTTACCGATTTCAAAAAATCACCAAAAAACTAAAAGTATATTAATACCATTAAACTAAAATTATAATATTATCATATCACTGGATGATAATTGTTATTTTCACATTCTATGTTACTAGTATTTATGGGCTTTTTTAATACTAGGTCGCTGATAACATAGATTTATACCCAGACTACTGATTAAGAGGTTATAAAATGCAAAGATCAAGAGGATTAAAAAGTAGATCAAGAAAAAAAATGACTAAAGTACAAAGACCGGGCAGAACTAACCCGATTACTAACAGAATGCAAAGATTCGAAGAAGGAGATTTAGTTCACATTACTATTAACCCATCCATCCAAAAAGGACAACCTGCTCCTAGATTCCACGGTAAAACCGGTAAAATCACAGGTCAAAAAGGTAAAGCTTACATTGTGTCCTTAAAAGATGGTAACAAACCTAAAGAGTTAATAGTAAGACCTGACCACTTAAAATTACAAGAATGATTTCTATGATTGGAAAAGAAGTTCTTAAAACCGAACCTATTACAGGTTCCGAAGTTGAAAAAATAATTGAGGATTTTGCTGAAGACAACGAATTGAACTACGAGCAAAATCTAACATTAAACCATCTCAAAAGGTTTGAAAGATATTCCGCAGAAGATGCAAAAGAAATATTCGATAAACTTCAAGATGATTTTGGTTTAAGAGCTAAAGTTGCAGCTCATATCGTTGATTTGGTTCCTAAGGATTTAGCTGACATGAGATTGATTTTCGCTAAAGAACCAAGCAAAACAGACAAGGAAGACATGGAAAAAATCCTAGAATTCCTTGAAGGATATGACGTTAAAGAATAGTACTTTACTATTCCCCCTTTTTTTATTATTTTTAATTAATTTTTACTGAAAACCCCACTTTTTTTAGATATATTTATTACACTTGAAAATAATATTTATAAAATAAGTCAATATTGTAGCCGATTTAGCTACGATAATAAACTAATAGTGAGTGATAATATGGTTGATAAAAACAAAAGAGAGAAAAGACCAACAGTGAAAAAAGAGGAAAATGCTGTTGTACTAGATTACCTAAGTCGTGGCTATGTCAAATCTGATATGTCCAAATTTGGTGGTAAACCTATTGCTCAAGCTATTGGTACAGAACAATTCACTTTACTCGAATTAGCTCCTAAGAATGGTGTTGATTTAGAAATCCAAGACACTGTATATATTGGTAAAGGAAAAAGAGATAAGATATACAGGGTTTTAGGTAAATTGGATTATGAAAACTTGACTGCAACAAGCAGAATCGAATTGGATTACGCCATTCGCGATATCGTTGAAGCTAATGAAGATAGATTCGTTGAATTTTTCAATGTTGCAGATTCTGTAAGTACAAGAATGCATTCACTTGAATTGATACCTGGTATCGGTAAGAAATACATGTGGGACATCATTAAGGCCCGTGAAGAGAAACCGTTTGAAAGCTTTGAGGACATTTCCGAAAGACTTCCTACATTGGCCGATCCTGCAGGCATGATTGTCAACAGGGTTAAGCAAGAACTTGACACCACAAAACCAAGAAGAGGTAAAAATAGATATTACTTATTTACACAACCTCCAAGAGCTGCAAGAAAAAGATAAGTGATAAATTGACTAGTGAAAATTCCCAATCCTTATCCAAGGTAACTAAAAGCATTTTAAATCAGAATGGGATAAAGTTAAACAAAAACCTTGGTCAGAACTATTTGATTGACAAGAACAAGCGTGACCAGATTGTTGGCTTTGGAAACATCTCCAAGGAGGACGTCATTCTGGAAATTGGAAGCGGAATTGGGACACTGACAATTGAACTTGCCAAAAAAGCTGAAAGGGTAATAGCCATTGAACAGGACACCAAGATTTGTGAAATACTGGCTAGACGACTTAAAGAAGAAAAAATCGATAATGTAGAACTGATAAACGATGATGCGCTAAAAGTGGATTTTCCACCTTTTAACAAAATCATCTCCAACCTACCTTATCAGATTTCATCACCTATTACTTTTAAATTTCTTGACTATGATTTTGACCTTGCCATATTGATGTATCAGAAGGAATTCGCAGACCGCATGAACGGGAAAGTCGGCACCAAGGATTATTCAAGGCTTTCCGCAATGCTTTATTTTAAATGTGACGTTGAAAAGCTGACCGATGTCAGCTGCGAAAGCTTTATTCCAAAGCCTCAAATCGATTCAACTGTCGTTAAATTGACCCCTAAGGAAAATAAGATTTCAGATGATGATTTCGAGACATATTCAAAATTTACAAAGGCGCTATTCCAGCACAGGAACAAGAAAATCAGAAATGCACTGATTGACTCCAGACACATAATAAGTGGAATAGACAAGAAAGTGCTGAAAAGGAACCTGAACGAGATTGAGGATGAAAGACTCATTGAATACCTTAAAAAAAGGGTTGTCGTGCTTGATCCGGAGGAAATATTATTTATATCAAGGGAATTGAAGCCCGCTTTTGAAGAGTAGATACTTATGCCTGATTTTATAATTAATACCCATGAGAATGTGTATGTTCCGGCCGAGGACAGTTATCTGTTAGCTGAAAATCTGGAGATAAAGGAAGGTCAAAGCGTTTTGGAAATCGGTACCGGTTCAGGGATAGTTGCGATGTATGCATCAAGGCTAACCGACAAGATCACCGTGAGCGACATCAACTTTGATGCATGTGAGCTTGCGCGAAAAAACTTTGAGGCTAACAACATTGAAAACATTGAAATTCTTTTCGGCAACATGTTTGAGCCCGTCGAAAACAGAAAGTTTGACGTGATTCTATTCAACACTCCATATCTGCCGACCGAAGATGATGAAGTTATTGATGACACCATAAATTATGCGTTTGATGGTGGATTAAATGGTAGGAAGGTTATTGACTTATTTTTAAATGAAGTGGGAAATCATTTAAATGATGGAGGAATTGTCCAGATGATTCAGTCCTCGCTTTCGGGCAATGAGGAAACATTGGAAAAACTGGACAGTCTGGGATTCATTGCCGAAATTAAGGCATCTGAACATTTCTTTTTTGAAGACATAACATTAATTAATGCTTACAAAATTTAAAAAGGTGATATAATGGAACAATGGAAAATATCAGTACTTACAGGTGTGGCTTTAATAATACTTGCATTGCTGTTTTCAGCCGTGAGAGGCACCATCAGCATCTGGATGGCCTTGGTGATCATACTTGGTGTAGCTGATATTGCAATCGGATTATACCGAAAAAGTAAAGAATAGAGAATTTAGAATTCTCCATCAAAAACAAGTTCTGCTGGGCCTTCCATGAAAGCGCCCAAAGCATTCTCTTTTTCATAAACTTGGAATTTCAAGTCTCCTCCAGGCAAGTGAAGTAGGATATTCTCATCAAACAAACCTAGTTTGTAGCCTGAAATAGCGGTTGAGGTTGCACCGGTTCCGCAGGCCAGAGTGATTCCAGCACCACGTTCCCAGGTAATCATGCGACCCTCGTTTTTAGATATGACTTCAACGAAGTGAACGTTGATCTTTTCAGGAAACACCTCATGTGCCTCGATGGCAGGTCCGTACTTGTTGATGTCAACGTCATCCACATTGTCAACGAATATTATTGCGTGAGGGTTTCCGACGCTGATTGCTGTGACATTGAATGTGGTGTCAATGACTTCCAATTCACCATCCAGGAATTCCTCCTTATCGCAGGTCATCGGTATTTCAGGTGTCTTGAATGTTGAAAGTCCCATATCCACCTTGAACAGTACAGGTTCATCATCTTCCAGGGTGATTTCAATTGTCTTGATTCCTGCCCTTGTCTCAACAGTCATCTTTTCCTGTTTTAAAATACCCTTTCTGTATACGAAGTCACCGAAACATCTGATACCGTTTCCGCACATTTCGGCTTCGCTGCCGTCAGGATTGAACATTCTGTATCCGATGTCAGCCACCTTGGAAGGTTCTACGAACAGCACTCCGTCACCGCCGACACCGAAGTTTCTGTGGCACAATATCCTGCATGCCTCAGGCTTGTCCTCTTCAGGTATGACTTCCCCATCGAACTCATTGATGATTGGGAAATCATTGCCTATTCCGTGCATTTTTGAAAATTTTAATCCTTTTAAATCTACCATAATAATCAACTTATTTTAAGTGTGGTGGAATGCTTTGCTGTGCGTATAAGTCTTCGAATGTTTGTCTTTCACGTACTACATTGCATTCGCCGTCAGTTACCAATACTTCTGCAGCCAATGGTCTTGAGTTGTAGTTTGAAGACATTGTAAATCCGTATGCACCTGCATTTAGGATACCCAATACGTCTCCTTCTTCCACATCAGGCATTGGCCTGTCACGTGCGAAAAGGTCTCCTGATTCACATACGTTACCTGCAATATCCACTTCCTGGGTCATTGGAGCATCCATTTTGCTTGCATCGACAATGTGGTGGTATGAGTCATACATTGCAGGCCTTAAGAGAGTGTGGAAACCAGCATCTACACCGATGAATTTTCTGTAGCTTTGTTTTATGCTGTTGACTGTTACCAATAGCACACATGCATCGGCAACTATGAATCTTCCAGGTTCCAAATACATTGTAGGGTTGCCCATGTCATATTGTTCGAGTTTTTCTTTAAAGAGTCCCACATTGACTTCAGCGAATTTATCCAAGTCCACAACGTTTTCTTCAGGAGTATATGGAACGCCAACTCCTCCACCGAAGTCGACGAATTCGAAGTCTATTCCTGCTTCCTGGTGGACTTTTCCCGCAATGTCCATGGTTGATTCGATAGCCAGTTTAAATGGTTCAGGGTCCAGGATACCTGATCCGATGTGGGAGTGCATACCGATTGGATTGAATCCTAACTCTTTAGCCATTTCATAAACTTCAACAGCCTCATTGTCCATGATACCGAATTTACTCATCACTCCACCGGTGATACAGTGGTCGTGGTGTCCGGCACCGACCATTGGGTTTACCCTGAATGATATTTTCAATCCTTCAGGATCGACTACTTTTGAAAGCCTTTTGAGTGCGGACACTGAATCGATGTTTAGGACCGCACCTTGATCGTGAACGAATTTCAACTCGTCATTGGTAATGTTGTTACCTGTAAATAGGATTCTGTCACCTGAAAATCCGATCATTTTTGAAGTGTAGACCTCTCCAGGTGAAACGGCATCAATACAACAACCTTCACTTTCCAATATTTTCATCACTGCAAGGTTGGTATTGGCTTTACATGCATAAAACACTTTAAAGTCAGGGTAATATTTTGAGAAAGCTGAGTAAAATCTGTTATAGTTATCTCTAATTCTTGCCTCGTCAATCACATAGGTTGGAGTTCCGAACTCTTCTGCAATGTCTACAGCATCGGCTCCACCAATGTCCAAGTGGTTTTTGTCATTTACTTTAATATTTAAATCCATAATTTAAACTCCTAAAAAAGTTTCATTATGCTTATAGTTATTGATTTGTTTTTATTTAAAACTAATTAAGGAAATGATTTTGCCGGTAAATGAAAAAATGTTTAAAAAATAGAGATTAAAGCTATAATTATGAAAAGAGGTTATGGACTTACAGTGCGCGGAGTTATAAAAAACAGTGATAGGGAAATCCTATTCCTGAAAAGGCATCCGAAAAGTAGAACAGACCCTGAAATGTGGGAACTGCCTGGTGGCAAGGTTGAAAAGGGAGAGCATTTTGCAGATGCACTTGTTCGTGAGATTAAAGAGGAAACAGGATTGGACGTTACTGTAGGGGACTTCTGTGAAGCCATTCAAAACGATTACTCTCATAAGCGAACTGTGCAGCTCATGATGTATCTAGATGATGTTGAAGGCGCTGTAGAAATCAGCGAAGAGCACACCGAGTACATGTGGGCTTCAATTGAAAAAATAAAAGGGATGGAGATTTCAACTTCCTTGAAAAAACTCTTGAAAAAAAGAAATTATGAGCTTTAGAGTATTTCATCTAAAGCTTTTACAAACTTGTCAATATCTGCTTTTGTGATTGTCAATGGTGGGACGAACCTTAAAACCTTGTCCGCAGTGCAGTTGATTAGGAATCCTGCTTCGCGGAGTTTGTCAACGTATTCTGCTCCAGGTTTGGTTAGCTCAATACCGACCATCAAACCTTTACCACGCACATCAGCGATAATGTCCTTATCTAGTTTTTTAAGCTCTTCAATGAAGTAATCGCCGACTTCATTAACATTGTCAAGGAGGTTTTCCTCTTCAAAAGCATCCAAGACCGCATTTGCGGCTGCTGCAACCAATGGTCCTCCACCGAAGGTTGTTCCATGGTCACCTGGCACGAATGCACCGGCCACCTTTTCGGTTGCAAGGATTGCACCCATTGGGACTCCTCCACCGATT
Source organism: Methanobrevibacter thaueri (assembly GCF_003111625.1). Classification (NCBI taxonomy): domain Archaea; kingdom Methanobacteriati; phylum Methanobacteriota; class Methanobacteria; order Methanobacteriales; family Methanobacteriaceae; genus Methanobrevibacter; species Methanobrevibacter thaueri. The sequence goes on from NZ_MZGS01000028.1 coordinate 185,490, forward strand.
CCCTTAGCCATTGTCATTATGTCAGGCTTTACATCGAAGAGTTCATGAGCGAAGAGTGTTCCGCATCTTCCGAAACCTGTCTGTACCTCATCGACAATGAAAACAATGTCTTTTTCATGACAGATTTCTTCAATTTGCTTCAAGTAGTCGATATCAGGAACGTTCACTCCACCTTCACCTTGGATAGGCTCTACGATGATAGCTGCTGTATTTTCAGTGATTGCCTCTTTGATTGCGTCAATATCATTGTATGGCACATTGATGAAACCTTTTGGCAAAATGCACTTGAATGGCTCATGATAATGTTCATGCCCTGTTGCAGCAAGGGTCATTATGGTCCTTCCGTGGAATGACTCGACGGTTGAGATTACCTCGCTTTTTCCAGTGTATTTTACAGCCAGCTTAATAGCTCCCTCATTTGCCTCAGCACCACTGTTTGCGTAAAAGATTCTATCGAAACTGGTTTTGTCGACCAATCTTTTGGCATAGATTAAGGCAGGCTCGTTGTAGTAGATGCTTGAAATGTGTATCAGCTTTTCAGCCTGATCCTGGATTGCCTTAACAAGTGCTGGGTGATTGTGGCCTAAGCAGTTGACCGCAATTCCTGCAAACATGTCAATGTATTCTTTTCCATCTATATCCCATACTTTAACACCTTCCCCGTGATCAAGTACGATTGGTTGTCTGGTGAAAGTGTTTATGAAATAATCATCTTCAATCTTAATTAATTCCTGAGTGTTCATAATAATCTCCATAAAGTATTTAATCAACAATATTTATAGTAATAGTATTATTTAAAAATATAGGTGATAAAATGAAAGTAGCAACTATTGAAACTGATAAAGGGAACATTGTTCTCGAATTATACCCAAATGAAGCACCTGGAACCGTAGCAAACTTTGAAAAATTAATCAAGGAAGGATTCTACGATGGACTAACATTCCACAGGGTAATTCCAAACTTCGTGATTCAAGGCGGATGCCCTATCGGAAACGGTACCGGAGGCCCAGGTTACACAATCAAATGTGAAACCGAAGGAAACCCACACAGACACGGAACTGGCGCATTATCCATGGCACACGCAGGTAAAGACACCGGTGGAAGCCAATTCTTCATCACCCACTGCCCACAACCACACTTAGACGGCGTTCACACAGTATTCGGTCAAGTAATTGAAGGCCAAGACGTTGTAAATGCCATCCAACAGGGCGACGTAATGAACAAAGTGACCATTGAAGAAAGATAATTTTTATCTTTCAACTTCTTTTTTATTTTTACTGATTTTAATTTACTTAAACAGCTTTTAAGGAAAAAGTTGTATGATTTTGAAAAATTGTTCCCATTTAAAACTGCGTATTTTAAATATCAAGAACTCCATACTCTTTAATTAACCAAATGGCCCAAATCCGAACATTGAATATGCACCACATTATTTGCGAAAATCGGATTTTAAAAAAATTTACAGAACCATTGAAATATTTATTCGAACATATAATCTTTTATTTTAGATTTAACAGAAATTTTACAATCTTAAAGCAAAATTGACTCATATAAATATGTAAAAATTTAAATACCGATTAAAACAAAGAGTAATTTGAATTTAAATAAAATTTAGGAGGCCAATATTATGCAAAGGAATTACTCTCAAAGATTGGAAATGCAAATTCCACAAGAGAATGCATATACCGGACAGGAAATCATGTCAAAAAAGAATTTTACCATTGAAAAATTCCTAAAAAAGCATTTTAAATTTCCGTCTCGCAATTCTGATGAAATCAGTCAATTCATAATCATCGATAAGGAAATGGAAAAATTAATCCGTGATTTGCCTGAAGTTCTATCAAAAGAACTGCCATATTGCAAACTCACTCTTGATTTCATGAAAGAAACAGACCCGAATGAAAAAATTCTTGAAATAGTAATTTACTCTGATTTAGAATCTAAACGATTGCTTCAAAAAGAAGACCTGCTTTGTGATATGCTAATCGACAGATACCCTAAAACAACAATTGAGTACATAATTTTGGTGGAGACCTTATGAAAAGCGATAATTTTGACTGGCACGAATATTATGAGCTTGCAAATAGCTTTTTGAATGAAGAAGATATTGCAAAATTAAGAACAGGAATGGGGAGATATTATTATTCCTCATTTTTAGAGTCTAGAGATTTTATTTTGGAAAACAACATATTTTTAAATCCATTCAATGAAAAAATCATGAAATCAACCTCCGGTAGAGTTCACCAGGAAACCAGATTCACATTTAAAAACCATCCAGATTTAAATAGGAATAATTCAGGTGCCAAAATAGCTCAAAGCCTTAATGTCTTAAGAAAATATCGAAATATGGTAGATTATGATTCTAAAAATCCTGAAAATATAAAACATGCATATGCCAGATGCCAAATGAAATCTGAAAAGATATTTAATTTGCTTGATGAACTGAACTAAGCATTTGACTTGATTCCAACAAACGAAGCGAACACTGACGCCAAGCACAAACCAACACATATTATACAGGTTATCTGACAGCTGCTTATCAGCAATGGATAAACATCCGGAACAATAGCCACATTACCCATCACAAACGCAAATATTAACGTTAATATTCCCATACTCATTGCCTGACCAACCGTACGGACAGTTGAAACGGATGCTGAAGCAATGGAAGTGTCCTTTGGAGGAACCGAACCCATGATGACGCTTGTGTTCGGCGGTGAAAACAATCCGAATCCCACACCATAGATTATCATTGAAACTATCACAAACTCAAGCGATGTCTCAAAACTTAGAGTTGAGAAGAGAACCAGCGAGATTGTTCCGAGGCCCATTCCGATGGCCGCAAGTATCTGTGGAACATGCCTATCTGCCAATCTTCCCGCAATCGGAGCCAGAATCACCTGACAGACCGGCGCCACAAGCAAGATTATTCCTGCGGTCTGTGAATCGAATCCCTTAATGTACTGCAGGTGATAATTCAGTATTGTTGTGACCGCAAAGGTGGCCAGATATGCGCATAATGATGCCAGGTTTGCTGAGAGGAACACACGGTTTTTAAGAAACTTGATGTCAAAGACAGGGTGTTCCTGCCTCAATTCTATCATTGCAAAGACTATCAGAATCATTATTCCAACAACTGTCAGTATGACACCTAAAGTCTCGTTGAGTATTGTAAATCCGTAAATAAAAAGAGCAATACCTATTGCGTAGGCAACAGACCCCTTTATGTCAATTGGAATTCCTTCAAATGTGATCCATTCATCGTCGATTCTTAAAAGCAAGGCTATAATTATAATCAAAAGCGGAACTGCAAATAGAATTACGGACCTCCAGCCAAGCTGGTAGTTCAGGACCCCTCCAAGAAACGGAGACAGGGACAGTCCGACATAGACTCCAGTAATGTTCAATCCCAATGCCTTTCCTCTCTCTTGAGGGTCGAACGCTGATACCACCATTGCCATTGATGTCACATTAATAAACGCCAAAATAAGGCCCAATACCAGACGGCAAAGCAGAAATTGCTCTGAGGATGTGACAAACACATTGACTATGGATATTATGATAAACAGGGCACTGCTCATGATTGTTACTTTTTTAAGGCCGTATTTTCCTGAAATCTGACCTGCCGGAATCGACAGCATTGCCATGACTAAAAAGAAGATGATGGTAATCCAGTTTTGAACAATATTGCTCATGTGAAACTCGGCGGCAACGGTCGGAATGATAATGTTGACTGCATTGGATGCGAAAACCGCAATGAAATTCAATATTGTACAGATTAAAAGGACTATGTTTTTCTTTTCCATCAAGTATAATATTTAAAAATTATGTTATTTTAGTTTATTCATTAGCCCGCTCATTCTGGCATAATGGAACATGTACAACTGGACGTAACCCGCATTTTCTCCAAATTCCTCCATTCCAAATTCACGGACCTTGGGAACGCTGATGTCCTTTCCGTCAAAATACAGATGGGAAACTATGCGTTTAATCCATACGTCGCTTGGAAAGGCCTCTCTAAAATTAAAACCATATAGCAATATGCAGTCTGCGACCTTCGGGCCCACTCCAGGCACTTCCATGATTGTCTCGAATGCCTCATCATAGCTCATGGAAAATATTTCCGACAGGTCCATTTCAAGTGTAAAAATCTCACTTGCCCTTCTCATGTATGGTGCTCTATATCCCACGCCGCAATTCTTGAGGTTATTGCAACACTTTGAAATATCTGAAACGCTTGACCTATTAAATTCCTCTTCCTCATCCAAGTATACTTTTGCTAGGTCACTGCTTTGAGGAAATGTATAGTAATTCTGATATCGATTTCCCCATTTTTGTTTCATCTGGGAAATGGATTTTGTCCACCTCTTGATGGAATTGTTTGCAGAACAGATTGATGAAATGATGCACTCAAAGGGATCGGGCGCCAAAAATAGTCTCAATCCATTGCAGAATTTGGACATGTCCCTGAGCTCCTCATGGTCGTTTAAGTAGCTGTAAAACTTCTCCAGGTCATAATCCAAATCGAAAATGTACTTGAGTTTGGAAACCGCCCTTTCGTCATCTGAATTGAAATCAATATAATCGCCTGATTGGCTGACGCTGAAAATGACAGGCTCGCCGTCTATCATTACAACATTTGAAAAAGAGTCCCCTTCCCGCTTCCAAGGGGGTTGTGAGGTCTGGCCTGCATTGATTGTAAGGTCCAGGTCAATTGGTGATTTGATTATCATAAGCGAACAGCCACATTGTTTTCTTTGAGATACTGCTTAACTGTGCCGATTGAATACTGATTGAAGTGGAATATGCTTGCCGCAAGGGCCGCTGAAACGTCAGTCTTTTCAAAGACCTCCAAAATGTGTTTAGGCTCTCCAACGCCTCCACTGGCTATCACCGGAATGTCGACCGCATCATTGATGGTCTTATTCAACTCGATGTCATATCCGTTCTGGGTTCCGTCACCGTCCATACTGGTCAGGAGTATCTCTCCGGCTCCGCGTTCCTGACATTCGATTGCCCATTGGATTGCATCGATTCCTGTGAACTCCCTTCCTCCGTAAATGCTAGTGTCAAACCAGCAGTATCCTTTATCGGTTTCTATGACAGTCTTGTCTTTAGCGTCATCGGGATGGTCCACATATCTTCTTTTGGCGTCGATTCCGATTACGACAGCCTGTGATCCGACAACCTTTGAGGCCTCGGTCAATAGCTCCGGGTTCTTGATTGCGGCGGTGTTTGTGGAACACTTGTCCGCACCGGCCTTAAGCATCTTGATGTAATCGTCAACCTTTCTTATTCCTCCGCCTACGCAAATCGGCATGAAAACGTTCTCAGTCAGCCTGTCAATTACATCGGCCATTGTGGCCCTTCTTTCATGAGAAGCTGTGATGTCGAGAACAACAACCTCATCAGCCCCTTCCTCATAGTAGCGTGTTGCAAGGTCTACGGGATTTCCTGCATATTTGATTTGCTTAAACTCGACTCCTTTGACAACACGGCCTTCAGGAACTTGAAGGTCACAATCAAGACATGGAATAATTCTCTTAGTTAACATAGTAATCAAAAATTTATAAAAAAAGTAGTGGATTGTTTATAAAATATCCTTAAGCAGAATATCTTAAAACAAAACATAATATTGCTAAAATAATAGTAGCGACAATAACGTGCTCAGGTGAAAGTTTTGGACCTAAACTTTCTTCATCAAAGTATCTTACCAAACCTGCACCGGTTTGAGGCATAGAAATTTTGTTATCTTTTTTAGCCATATGGTTATCTCCTAAATATTTAATTCATAAAAAATAATTGAATATAATTATTTTTTTCATCATATATAAAGTTTAAATTTTTTCCTTTTTAATAACCTTAATGTCACTTATTCTAGTGTCGGGGTACTGTCCGTTCTCATCCTTTTCAACGGCCTTTACCATATCCCATACTGTCAATAGTGCAACGCTAACACCAGTTATAGCTTCCATTTCCACACCGGTTTTGCCCAATGTGTTGACGGAGCATTTTGCAATGATCTCATCCTCTTTCACTTCAAAGTCAAGCTCAATTCCGGTCAATGCCAAAGGATGGCAGAGCGGTATCATTGAGGAAGTGTTTTTGACGGCCTGAATTCCTGCAATCTGGGCGGTGGTCAGGACATTTCCCTTTTTGATTTCCTCGTTTTGAATCAATTCGATGGTGTGTTTGTCCAAAAATATGCTTCCGCTTGCTATTGCTCTTCTTTTCTGGTCAGGCTTGGCGCCGACCTCAACCATGTGCACTCCACTGTCTGTTAAATGTGTAAACTCATCTGCCATATTATCATTTCTCACTTACTTCTATTACGTCCAATTGCTCGCAAATTGCATTAACGCCCAATATTTTACTTACGTTAGGCTGGCTTCTTCCTTCATCACCGGAAATCAGTTCCTTGATGTAGAGTCCCCCTTCTGTCTTGATTTTCATGCTGAATGTATTATCGTCTATTATCTCATAGGACAAGTCAAGCACATGCTTAACACGAACCATGTCTGTTCGCCTTCTTAAAACCCTTAAAGGAGTTTGCTGTTGAATCTCATCAAGTTCCAATAGTTCCTTCAGTTTGTCTTCATCAAATGCCTCGTCACATTTGACGATTGCATTGTAAACCTTATAAGTGTCTGGAGAGGATTGCTTGATTTCCGCCTTTCTTGGCCTTTCGCAAAGCTTCAATCCATGATAAGCGGTTTTGCCCTCATTGATTTCATTGATTTTCTCCTCTATCTCGGCCAAGTCAAGGTTTCTTATTCTCGGTTCCTTGATTTCAAGGACAAAGGGTCTTCCTGAACCCAGCATCAGCACATCGATGTCCTCCCTTCCGGCGCCGTGGAATTTTGCTTCGCGTCCCTTGGTGAGCTTTAAGAAATGCTCGGATATCAGCTCCTCAACGGACTCAGGATATTGCTTTCCTGTGAAGTTGCATTCCTCACAGCCTCTTCCCTTACATTTGGTGCATGGCCATTTGGTTTGAGGAATTCCACGTTTATACTTGTTGTACTTTCCTTCGATGTATAATGGGTTGATTTGAATCTTGACCTTAGGCTCGCCGACCAAGTCTATATTGAACACGATGTCCTGCCTTTCGAATTCGGCATCCTTATCGTATTTTTCCCAAATTCCAAGGCCGATTAACCTGTTGACTTCCTTCTTAAGTGTTTCAACACTTAAATTGAATTTTTCGGACAGCTCCTCGTCACGTTTCTGAATGTCCTTTGGAATTTGTGAGCCAACTAAAAACGTATCGAATTCAACACCCAACTGGTTGATTTTAGCATCAATCTTATCATACAGGTCATCATCCAACTTATTGAATATATTGTCACATATCACACAGTCAACATCGTCCAGATTGATGTCCAATTCCTCACAGACCTTGTCTGCCCTTTCAATGTTGTTGGTGCCTTCGATTGTCTTTGACAGCTTACGTCCAAGGCAATGCTTGCAGATCTTGCCGTCGGTTTCCTTTAAAATATCGCTAGCTAACTTCATATTATCTGTTCATGAATTGTCCCATCATACGGTTCATGGCTCCGCCTCCAAGACGGCCGCTACGTTTTCCAAGTCCTTTCATTGTCTTTTTGGTGTTGTTGTAGTATTTCAATAGCTCCTTAACGTCGCTTTCATCAACACCGGATCCTCTAGCGATTCTCTGGATTCTGGACTGCTTTATGATTTTAGGGTTTAGCATTTCCTCTTCTGTCATTGATGACATCATTATCTTGTATGAGTCGATCTTGTCCTCTGTCATCTTAGAGGCTTCCTTGGAAATCTTGTTTCCCATTCCTGGAATCATGTTCAGGACCTGCTGCATCGGACCCATACTGTTCATCATCTCAAACTGGTTTTTCATGTCCATCAGTGTGAACTTACCTGTAAGCATGTTGTTCATGGTCTTTTCGGCTATGTCCTCGTCGATGTTCTCTTCAGCCTTCTCGATCAATGACTTGATGTCGCCCATACCGAGCAGCCTTGAGATGAATCTTTCAGGGTCGAATATCTCAAAGTCATCCACCCTTTCACCGGTACCGATGAACTTGATTGGAGCACCTGTTTCGGCAACTGCAGACATTGCGCCCCCACCTTTTGCTGAACCGTCAAGCTTGGTGATTATGATTGAACCGATGTCTGTTGCCTGTGAAAATGCCTTTGCCTGTTCACCGGCTTGCTGACCGATTGTACCGTCGATTACGAGAATGGCCTCGTTCGGATTGATGATGTTATCCAATTCATCCATCTCTGCAATGAGGTCTGCCTCTTCCTTGTGTCTTCCTGCAGTATCGAAAATGATGACCTTACGGTTTTTGAATTCCTGCAAACCTTTTTTCGCCAAATCAAGGGCATCCTTGTTGTTTGGATCCCCATATAAAGGCACGTCCATCTCTTCGGTCAATTGCCTTAACTGCTCATATGCCGCAGGCCTCCATGTGTCTGTACATACGACAGCAGGATTGAAACCCTTTTTCTGCAGATATCTGCACAACTTACCGATTGTGGTTGTCTTACCGGAACCCTGAAGACCTAAAAAGAGTATCTTGTAAGGCCTTTCATTGATTTCGAGGGTTGCGGCCTCGCTTCCTAAAAGGTTCACCATCTCCTCATAGATAATGGTTATTACGTGTTCCCTTGGAGTGATACCCTTTGGAGGTTCCTCCTCAAGAGCACGGGATTCTATTTTTTTTGATAAATCTAAAACTAATTTAATATTGACGTCAGATTGAATTAATGCACGTTGTATATCCTTTACAACTTCTTTTATTGTTTTTTTATCGATTACTGACATCCCTACTAATTTTTTCATAGTATTAGTAAGATTTTCTCCTAAATTTCCGAGCATAATAATCACTTGTAATAATAAATTATTAATTATATTAAAATATATTTATATTTATTAAGTGTTTAATAATTTTTGTGTGAGTACTATGTTAGAAGAAGTAATAAAATCATTAGAAGCGTCCCCAATTGTTAAAAAAGGAGATTACAACTACTTTGTAAATCCTATAAGTGATGGAGTTCCTGCAATGGACCCATTGCTCCTTAGGGAACTGGCACTTGCCGTTCACAAGTATGCAGATTTAAACATTGATAAAATCGTGGCCGTTGAAGCTATGGGAATACACCTTGCAACCGCACTGTCCCTTGCAACCGACATCCCATTTGTTGTAATCCGTAAAAGACAATACGGACTTCCAGGAGAAACAGAAGTCTATCAGAAAACCGGTTACGGCTCATCAAACCTCTATGTAAATGACCTGCATGAGGGCGAAAAAATCTTACTCATTGACGATGTCGTAAGTACCGGAGGAACATTGGTGGCCCTCATCAAAACCCTGGAAGACATGGGATTGGACTTAAAATCCGTAGTTGCCATCATCGACAAGGGCGACGGTAAGAAAATAGTCAAAAAGGAAACCGGAGTGGACGTGTTGTCCATCGTCAAACTGGATGTCATTGACGGCAAGGTAGTTATCGAAAGCACAATCGAAGATTAAAATGTCAATGTACGATATGGATTTGGATAAGGTAATCCGTAAAATCAATTCAATCGATGCAAAGAGCGTAGGGCTGCAGTTTCCGGAAGGCCTGAAAATGCAGGCAACAAAAATAGCCCGAAAGATTGAAGAGGAGACTGGCGCCATCGTAATCATTTCAGGCGACCCCTGCTTTGGAGCCTGTGACGTCAGCGACTGGAAAATGAAAGGGTCAGTCGACCTGATTGTTCATTACGGACACACACCGCTTCCCCTCAAGTATGAGGTTCCGACATTGTTCATCGAGGCATTTTCAAAGATTGACATTAAAAAAGACCTTGAGAAAAGTCTGGAGTATCTGAAAGGATACTCAAGAATTGGGCTCGTCACCACAACACAGCACTTGCACTTACTAAACGAAACCAGAGACTTCCTTGAGGACAATGGAAAGGAAGTTATTCTCGGTTCATCCCCATCAACCCGAAAGGGCCAGGTATTGGGCTGCAACTTCTCATCAATCAAGGACCTTGAGGTGGATGTCATACTATTCATCGGCAGCGGAAACTTCCACCCGTTGGGAATCAAGCTGTTCTCGAATGCAAAGGTGCTTGCCCTTGATCCTTACAATTCAGAAATCAGAAGCATGGATGAGTTTGCAGACAGGATACTCAGAATACGCTTCGCAAGAATAACAAAGGCGAGAAGCGCAAAAAAATGGGGCATATTGGTATCCTCCAAGGAGGGGCAATACCGCATGATGCTTGCAAAGGAAATCAAGAAAACACTTGAAGACGCGAAAATGGAAAGCTACATTATTTTGGTGGACAACGTGACTCCAGACGCTCTGCTGCCATACATGGAACTGGACGCATTTGTTGTCAGCGCCTGTCCAAGAATAGCTATTGACGATTCACAGATGTACAAAAAGCCATTGCTAACACCACAGGAATTGGAAATAGTCTTAAACAAAAGGGAATGGGAAAATTACCAGTTGGATGAAATTCTGTTCCATGAAAGATATCAGTGATTGAAAACCTTTCAATTCCCCATTGCAAAATCATCGCCCTTAAAATATGAATACTTTTAAATATAAACATCAATAAAATTATAATATTAAAGAAATTTTGATATTTTTGGTGATTTTAATATGAGTATAGAAGACGAAAAAATTGTAATGCCTGGAGATAAAATAGGAATAATCGAACAGTATCTGCCAGGAGACGGTACTTTTGATGATAATGGTGACATTAAGTCAGCAGTACTTGGTAATGTTAAAATTAATCAAAAAAAGAAGGTCATTTCTGTTGTGTCAGATGCTAAACCTGCTCTTTTGAAAGTGGGAGATATTGTTTACGGTCAGATTACCGATATCAAACCTCAAAGGGCTAACGTTAAAATCGACTGTATGAAAGATAATGGAAGACCATTGGCTCTACCTTACATGGGAGCTATCCACATTTCACAAGCCAAAAAGGATTATTTGGAAAAATTATCTGATGCCTTTAGAATTGGAGACATTGTCCAAGCCAAAGTGGTTAAAATAACCGGGGACAATGTTGATTTAGGAACTGTTGATGAAGACTGTGGAGTCCTAAAGGCAATGTGCACCCGTTGTAGAGATTACATGCACACTACACAAAAAGAAAATGAGCTTCAGTGCAATACTTGTAACAAAAAAGAAAGACGTAAAGTCTCTAAAAACTATGTTAATGATTAATTAAGGTTGATAAAATGGAAAATTTTGAAATTGTTGAGGATAAAACTTTAGAACTCACCTTTATTGTAAAAGATGAAAGTCACGGAGTATGTAATGCCTTAAGACACATCTTAATGCAAGACCCTGATGTTGAATACGCTGTTTACAATATCGATCACCCTCTTACCGGAAAGCCAGAGATGACTATCAAGACCAAAAGAGGAAAAAGACCAAGAAAAGTATTGAAAAAGGCAGCAGAAGAATTACAAAAAGAAAGTGCAGAGTTCAAAAAACTTATCGATGAAGCTTTATAGCTTCAATTTTTATTTTTAAGTGATTTAATGGCGTATCATAAAATTCCCTCACTGACAGCCGACATATTTATTTTTGATGAGGATTTCAACTTCATTCTGATTAAAAGGAAAAACGATCCTTACAAAGATTATTGGGCGCTGCCTGGAGGGTTTGTTGAATACGGTGAAAGTGTAGAAAACGCAGCAATACGAGAAGCAAAAGAAGAAACCAGCATTGATGTTGAACTAATTGATTTGGTCAATGTCTACTCAAAACCTGATAGAGATCCACGAGGACACACTGTAACTGTTGCATATACTGCCAAAGGTGATTTAAGTAATGGAAAAGCAGATGATGATGCAAAAGATATTGGTATTTTCAATGTCAGTGAACTTGATGAAATACCTCTAGCTTTTGACCATGCTGAAATAATAAGGGATTGCCTTGATAAGGCCAAAAAATAGGCTTTTAAAGTATATATTTAAATAACTTGAAAAGAAAATTATTGATTAATAATGATTAAGGAGAAGAGTTAAATGGAATTTTGTCCCAAATGTGGAGCAATGATGCTTCCGGTCGAAGGTGTTTTAACATGCAATACCTGCGGATATTCAGACAAGGCGGGTAATACCGAAGAGTATGAAGGAATTACCATCGGAGAACATGAATCTGAAGAAACCGTTAAAATGCTTGGTGAAGACATAGAAATGCGCTCAACTGTCAAAGAGGTTTGTCCTGAATGCGGACACGATGAAGCTTACTATGAATTAAAACAAACCCGTAGTGGTGATGAAGCCCCTACCCGTTTTTTCGAATGTGCAAAATGCAAACATAAATGGAGAGCATACGACTAAGAAGGTTTTCATATGAAGGATTCTAAAGAAAAAGAGCATAGGATTTCTAATTTGAAAAACATGATTAGCAATATCAAGGAAGACGATCCACAATCTTTCGAAGGTATTGAAGAGGATAGTGAGTTAATAGACTATCTGAATGAGGAACAATCTGAATTCGAGGAATTAGAAATTGACGATGAATTCATTTACCGTCCTGGTGATGAAGACAGCGATGCCGTTAATTTAGAAGAAGACCAAATTGATGAAGACTTTATAATCAAGGCTCCAAAAACCGAAGATGCCGAAGAGGGCAGCGTCATTCATGAAGTTGACGAGTTCGGCGATGACCTGGTTGGAGAGATAAGTGAAAACTTCGATAATGTCATAAATGCAAAAATAGGAGGAAAACCGATTTTAGCCATTGCAAGTGCTATTTTGGGTGTAGCCTTCCTTATAATCTCAGTATTCATATTCCAGTCACGCAGTGACAGAGTAATTGATAATGTAGTAGCTGGAGAAACCAGCTTTATGTTCATCATATTCCTTGTCATAGGATTCCTGCTGTTATTCTACGGAGCATACAAACTGTTGAATCTGGACAATCCTTTTGAGAAGATTACCAGCAACATAGACAATATTGAAAAAGATGACAAGGACGACGATGAAAACACCAAAACTGAAAAACCATCCCCGAAAGTTATACCGAAAAGTGAAATTCCATTAGACAAAGAATCCTACAAGATAGGAGAATTTGATTTGGATGAACTGAAATCTTCACTTAAAAAACCAACTGATTCTAAAAACAAACCTAAACAAAAAGAGGATATTCCACATGCAAAAGGAAAATCTCCTAAGAAAAAAGAGTTAACCGCTGAAGAAATTGAATATGAACAGGTTAAACTAGATACAGAATCAATTGATGACATTTTTGCTGAAGTTGAAGATTTAGATGATTTAGAAATTATTTCCATCGATTCAGAAAAAGACGAATAGAATAATATTTTTTAGTTTAATGGGCCTGTGGTCTAGTCAGGAATGACGTAGGACTTCGGATCCTGAGGTCGGGGGTTCAAATCCCTCCAGGTCCGCTTATTTTTTAACCCTGACAACTGCTTCCTTGAAGAAGTCAGGAATCAATGATCTGTACATTGGACTTTTGAACAGCATGTTGATGTCGCTGTCTACAATGTAGGTGTAGCATGAATCGTCTTCGGCCCTCATTCCACGGCCGTAAGCCTGCATCAATGTCATGACAGTCTTATATGCATACCATTTCTTGTCCCTTTTCATTCTCATGTTGACCTGCTTGTCGCCAAGGTATGGGAACGGTATCTTATAGATTATCTGGAACCGGCACTTGTCATACGGCAAATCCACACCCTCACTCATTGACGGTGAAACCAAAACCAACGGATTTTCGTCCTTTTCAAAGAAATTGAGTACTTGCTCACGGTTTTTTGGAGTGTGGGACACCAATCTTGAATTATATAGGTTATTGGTAATGTACTGTTGGCATTTATAGCTGTGAGTGTGTATGAGTCCCTTATCGCCTTCATGTTTCTTTAGGATTTCCTGTAGGATAGGAATGGTTTTCGGTGCGGTTCTCTTGATCCTATTGGCTGACATCTTGCCCGCCAAATCGAGTATGATAGGCCTTTTTTCCTTTGTGAACGGACTGTCAACCTTGATATGGTACACCTCATTCGGATTCAATCCCAGCCATTTTGAAAACATTTTATGGGACAGTATTGTTGCGCTCATGAAGATTACAACATCCCCATACTTCAACAGGTTATTTTTGGCATAATGATGGACCCTTAACGGTTTGAACACAACGCTGGTTTCATCTGTGTCGATTACCCAGTTTTTAGGCTCGTTTTCAAGGTTCCTCTTAAGGCTTCTTAACCTTCCTATTGTTGACCTTATCCTGTCCGCCTTGTTTTTGCTGACATCCTTCAGGTCAATGTCCTCATAGGCGTCTCGAATTGCGTCAACCTCCATTATCCAATCTTCAAGCTCGCCGTCTTCCAATAGCTCCTTTGTCATTGTCTTGCTGATGTCCTTTTCAATTGTACGATTGTATATTGTGACCTCCATTGTTGACATCAGCTTGTTTTCTATATTGTGCGCCTCGTCCAAAATGAGCAGTGAGCGCTTGCCGAAATGCTTCACATAATTCAGCTCGACTATCGCATAATCATAGTTCATCAATGTTATCGGGGAGTTCACCGCATTGGCCTTCTGGTTCCAATAGTGGCAGTGGGCGTCTGATTGGTAGAACACTGTTCCTCCGAATGAGTCCTCGAATGCCAGTTCCGCATCCAGTGTCGGATTTTTGGCAACGCCGTATGGGCAGAAGAACTTGCTTGAGGTCGGGGTTGTCTTACATAGCCCCATGTCGCATGTTGTCTCCAGGTTATCGTTCAGGCAGGCGAAGTTTCCCCTTCCCTTGACCAGCGGAAATGCGAATTCGTTGAAATATTGGGCCTGCAGTTGCTTTGTCATTGTCAGGATATAGGCTGATTCGTAGATTTTGGCCAATGTTGTTGCGATTGCGGACTTTCCGGTACCTGTTCCGGCCTCAAGGATAATGTACTTATAGCCTTTTCTGATTGCGTCAATGATGTCCTGTATGATTTCAAGCTGGCCTGTCCTAGGCTCCTTGAATGGGAAATTGACTATTATCTCATCATCAATGTGCGGATATATCTCCTTAAGGTATGCCGCTGTTCCCTCGTCCTGCTGGAAATCGTCGATTGAATAAACCTCCGGTATCTCATCATCCAAAATGGACGATGTTCTTGGCTTAGCGAAGCTAAACAGGTTAGTTGGACCTTTAGGTTTATCATTTCCGTACTTTCCGCAGGTACAATTGCTTTTAAGCATACCACAATTTGGACAAAACATAGAATTAGACATTAAAAATATATTAGTCACGTAGTACTATAAATAATTAGTAGACAAGCATTTTTCAAATTTGCAATTAAAGTGTTAAAGTGATTATATGACTAAAAAAGGAAAATTAATTGGAATTGGTGTTGGACCTGGTGATACTGAACTGTTGACTTTGAAAGCTGCCAAAGTATTGAAGTCAGTGCCGGTCGTATTCTCACCAAAATCCGCAAAAGAAAAAGAGAGCATTGCATTATCTATCGTTAGACCAATTCTTGAAGAAAGGAAAGATTACAAAAGATTGATGTTGGTTGAACCTATTTTCCCAATGATTGAAGATAAAGAGGAACTTGAAAGGATATGGGACAGCGCATCTGAAATGATTGCCCAATATCTGAACAGCGGAAGGGACGTTGCATTCATCACCCTCGGAGACCCTTCAATATTCAGTACCTACTCTTACGTTCAAAGAAGACTGATTGACAGATATGAGATTGAGACAATTCCTGGAATCACATCTTTCACCGCCTGTGCTGCAACCAGAAACAAGGCTTTGGTGGAACAAAACAACATTTTGACTGTGGTTCCTAAAATCGATGACAGGCTCGAAGAGGTCCTGGAATACAGTGACGCTGTTGTGCTTATGAAAGCATCCAGAAACACAGCTGAACTGGAATCAACAATTGAAGCTAAAAACAGACCTAAAGAAATCTATTCAGTGCAAAACTGCACCCGTGAAAATGAGAAAGTCATTGAAGGATTTTCCAATGAGAAACCTTACCTTACAACAACCATTATAAAATTTGATGATTAGTATTTCTTGATGTGTTGAGGTTCTATCTCAAACACACACTTCTCATCACCCATTGTGTAGCATTGTGTTTCTATTACGCTCACAGGCAAATTAAAGAATTCGGTGAATAACCCTTCAAATATTCCGGTGTCTAAAAAACAAGCCGGCTTACCTGTTCTTGGAAGCAATCTGCATTCAAAGCAGTCGTATGTTGTGATTTTTATAATCTGTCCTATCTTATAGGTAATCCTTCCAAGCCCTTTAGCTTGCCAGAAACCTGCGATGTTTTCCATGAAGACGTCCAAATCATCATCATATAACTTCCCATAGATTGACTTGCCAATGCTGTTTCCTGTTGACTGGAGGATCGGGTCTATGTTGACGCCCTCCTGAATGAGCATTGCCTTTAGTGTGTGGAACAGCAATGTTGAAAATTCCGCATCGTCATCTATGATATTTTCGATGAGGTAATCTGATTGGGTTTCCTCTATTTCCTTCGGTTCTGTGATATTGACTGAACCGATGTATTTTGAGTTTAGGTAGAATATCTTTTTCCTGTTGTCTACCGGATGGACCCTATAAGAGATTATTCCATTTTCCCTTAGGCCTTTTAAGTGAACAGAAACTGTTGATTTTGATTTTCCGGTATTGGTTACTATCTCCTCGAATTCCATATCCCGGTCTCTTAGCATTTCTAGAATTGTCAGTTTTACTGGACTTTTTACAACATTTACTCCGACGTTATCGTTGAGATTTGAAAAAATCTGTACTGGTTTTTGTTCGCTCATTAATAATCCCCCATTATATAATATTGTTTAAATTTATTGATTAATAAAGTTATCTAAAAAATAAAAATTATACAATTATATAAAATAAAATATAAATTCTGAACAATTGTAAATCTTTGCAATACAAACGATACGAACTGTTCGTTTTTAATCATATAAAATAGTTCGTATAATTAACTGTTAATATCAAGCTAAACAAACAAAATTAAAAAAAGGTATGAAGAAAAAATTCTTCATATCAAAATCTATTTCAATACGAATTTCTTAAGGCCTATGATACTTAATATTATGGCAATTATATATCCGATTAAGGAAATCACCGGCATGTCAAATACCCTTGGTCCAAAGGAAACGACTGATGAACCGATTATGAGTGCGGATACCAGTGCGATTATTGAAACCTTGTCTGTGATATCCACTTCAAACCTGAACTGCAGTTCCTCATTGTCAATCTTGTGGATTGTCCTTGTGAGAAGTTTAGGCAATGACTGAAGCATGTGCTCATACAGAATCAGGTTGCTCTTCTTGCCTTTCAGATACTGTTTAGGATTCAATCTTTGCATGGCTATTTGCTTTGCGACAGGTTTGATTGATGCGAAAACATCTATTTCAGGATCTAAGTTCTGTGCAATAGCCTCGACCATTGATAATCCTCTGGCCATTGTGACGAATTCGTTTGGAAGGATTACACCGTATTCCTGCATGAGATTGAGCAGTTCCTCCAGAACTCCATTGAAACGATTGAGTTCAACACCAAAATATCTTCCGAACAGGTCATTTAAGTCCCTTTTCAAGGTTCTTGTCTCAATATCATAATCAAGGATATCCATGTACATCAACTGATTTATCAATCCGTCAACGTCCTGATCAACGAACAATACCATCAATTCGGAAAGGTTCTTCTTGAATTCCTCATCAAAGAATCCCATCATACCCAAATCAAGGTAACATACGACATTGTTTTCCAGAATCATTATGTTTCCAGGGTGAGGGTCTCCATGGAAGAACCCGTCGATGAATAGTTGTTGTAGATATGAATCAAGGACATTTTTAGCTAAAAGTTTCTTGTCGAACTCATCGCCGGTGCTTTCATACACTTCGTTTAACTTTGCACCGTCTATGAACTCCATGGTCAAAACCTTTGAGCTGCAATACTTGGAGTAGGTTGCTGGAATGTGTATGTCCGGGTTATCTTCAAAGTTCAATTCAATGCGTTGCATATTCATGAATTCATTATTGTAATCGATTTCCTTGTGAATAGAACGGTCAAACTCGTCCATGATTCCTGGAAGATTGATCTTTCTCAAATCGGCGTTAAATTTGTCCGCACGGTTTGCGACATATTTCATTATCCTTAAGTCAAGGTCTATCTTGTCTGTGATGCCCTCTTTTTGGACTTTGACTGCAACCCTTTCACCAGTGATCAATTTTGCTTCATGAACCTGACCGATTGATGCGGTCGCCAGGTGTTGCTCTGAAAACTCTTCGAACAATTCGTCGATGCTTCCGTGAAGTTCCCTTTCGACTATTTTCTTAACCTGGTCATAGCTTATGGCCGGATTGTCATCCTGCAGGTTTGCCAATTCATTTGCAATCTTTTCCCCGACAACATCCGGACGGGTACTCATTAGCTGACCCAACTTGATGAAAGTGGTTCCCAAGTCCTGAAGCATGAGTCTTAATTTAACCGGAAGTTCATCATCCAATAAAAGACTAGGTGAATCATCTTCGTTTCTACGTATTTTACTTTTAGCGGTTTGGCCTAAAATCTCATCGAAGCCGTATTTTTTTAATGCGGCTCGGATTTCACCCAAACGTTCTTTTGTTTCCTTATCCATGTCTATCACTTTGAGAAAATAAATAAAATGCAAGGCACATGATTATAGTTTAAAACTACCTTTAATTTTATATTAAAATCATTGATTAATATATCTTTTTAATTATTGAAAATGAGCAAAGGAGGGAAGTGAAATATTCCCTCTTAGAAATCCTATGAACATTATTTTTTCAATTCGGCCAGATTTTCCTTCAATAACCTGTAAATGTTTTCCGCACCGACAATCTCCTCATCAGTGACATTCCATGTTGAAGGATGCAATATGAACGGTTGGGACTGTTCCCCTCCAACTCCACCGTGGCTTCCGACCAGTTCCTCAAATGCGCATACCTCATCGGCCTTCTCGTCATAAAAGCTGTTGACCAGAATGTCCGGGGTGTGTTCAAATGAACTGGTTCTCTTCAAGTGTCTGACGATGTTGTCTCCAAAGCCTTCAAGAGGGTTTTCCCCTTCAATCTTGCCGCTGTCGAGGAAATAGATTCCATTTTTTCCAATGGCCAAGTCCCCATGTTCCTGGGATTTGACCAGAATGAAACCGACATATTCGTTTCCAATGATTCCAGGTATCATTTCCGGGAAATAGCTATTGAGTTCCTCATATGTCAGCCTTTGGCTCCATTGGGTCAGATAAATCATTGCAAGATTGCCTGAAGCCAACACGATTACTTCAGAATCGCCCAATTCCTCTTCCTCTTCTTTTTCCTTTTCGAGTTTCTTATTTTTCCTTGAAAATGGATGGTATTCCTTAGCAACATTGTCCTGGTTTGAATCCATTTTTGCAAAAACCTTCATGTCCTTAGGAAGCAGTGACTTGACAAAATCCTCGAACGTTTCGCCGTACCTTTGTGTGAATGTGGCTCCGTTGGTTTGGCCGTGATCTGACTGTATTACGAATTGGTAGTCCCTAGGGGAGTATCTGTTTGCATCAATCAGGTGTTTGATCTGCTTGTCCATCCCTCTCAATGCATACCATGCGTCATTGTCCCTGACCCCTGAGTGGTGAGCAATCTCGTCATAACCCAGGTAGGTTGAATATGCAACATCAATATCGCCAATCATCATGTCTCCAATCAATGTTGAGGTGTTGATTTCCCTCATGAATACGTTTGTAAATGCTCTTGTTATAACGTATGCTATGCCACGCTTTACTCTTGGCCTAATGTCCTTAATTTTATGAATAATCTGTGACCAGATTTCAAGTATGATGTCTGCAAGAAGCAGGGCAACTATACGTGCGAAATTACTTGGATTGGAGAATACTGAATACCAAGCCTTATTGTATAGCTTTTTAATATTCAATATCTTACTGAATGTGAATATCACGTTGTCCGTGTCACCTGAAAATAAGTTGGACCTGCTTGCTCCATTGTCAACCAGCAGCCCGTTTCCGTCGGAAATTCTCTTCTCCAATTCGGGCACCTTGGTGGGTCCTGAACACTGCATCATATGATTGTCATTATCCTTTTCTATCCATCTGAATGCGACAATGCCCTCGTTATTCCCATGCAAAATTCCCGCCTGGCTTGCACCGGTTTGGGAGGACAGGTCAGTTTCCCACATCCTAAGATTGTAATTCCCACTGTCGATCATTTCCTTAACTGTAGGCATGTGCCCCTTTTCGACAGCCTCGCACAAGACCTCATGAGCAAGCCCGTCAATCTCAACGATTATCACGCCGGGATAATCTTTGATTTCTGTTTTCCTTTTCTTTTCTGCATCTTTTAAAACAACCCTATAGTATGAACTGTCATCGTCGATTGTTATTATTGCTGACAATATGGTTGTTACGGCGGCCATTGCAATCGGTGCAAGAACAATTGCGAGACCCTGAATTTCTATTTCAAACAGCGGCGCGAAGAAATTAAGTAAACATCCGTTTAATATCAATGTTCCAAAACCGAACGTGAATACCAAAAACGGCATCGCAATTCTTGTTAAAATGGGCCAGAGTATGGAATTGACTAAACTGATGAAGAGTACAAGAAGGATTATATCGTCAAATTGATGCACCTGGACTCCCAATCCTAAAAAACTTATCAGATATATTCCTAAAACATTTCCAATGAGCACTATCAAGCTTCTTTTTAAACTTCGCTTTGGTGTTGACTTTTGGTCAATGATTTCCATATTATGAGATGCCTCCAGTATAGTATTAATTATGTTGAAAAACATTTAAATAAGTAATCGCCCCAAAATCTCCCATCAGTCTAAAAATGATTTAGGCAACAGTTATATATTCTTAATTAAAAAATTTTATGTATTAATATTTTTACATTTTACGAACTTTTTAAGAGGTTTAACATAATGAAGATATCAAAACTATTTGAAAAAACTAAGGAAAAAGAGTTTACAACATTTCCGGCAACTCTTGAAACATATGCCTGGTATAAGCCTATATTAATAGCGATTATCGCAATAATAGTTTCCATTGCACTTTCATTTGTTGCATTATTTGCTATAAGGGCAGACCCTAGATCAAGCACCATAATGAACCTTATTCTTTCAGCAGTCACAATGATAATAATGATTGTGGCCATTTATATAGGAAACAGACTGATATATAAGATTCCATTTTCCACACAGGTGGCTCCTGTCAGGAAATGGAACTGGGGCATTTACATCAAGACATTCGCTATCTCATTGATTGTCTATGGAATAATTATGGCTTTTAATTTTTTATTTTCCGGAGCGAAGATTACTAACAATCTACCAATATCCCTATTCATATTGTGTTTGATTCTGCCTATATTTCAAGGCTTTGGAGAGGAATTCCTATGCCGTGGTCTATTGATGCAAACCTTAGGGGCATGGTTTAAAATACCGATTGTTGCAATTGTCCTTCAGGCAGTGGTATTTGCCGTATTGCATCCCTACCAACTGTTTTCATTGATAGGCGTGCTTTGTACCGGATTGGTATACGGTTTGATAACATGGTACGGTCAAGGTTTGGAAGCCTCATCAGCAATGCATTCCGTCAACAACATTGCTGCATTCATTGCAATAGGATTTGGCCTTCAGCAAGGAGCGGGCGGAAACGCATCAGACCCAATTGCTCTTTTGATAAATGTTGCCGTTGTGGTCATTCCAGCCATAATCGTCATTATATTGGACAAGTTCAATCTGATGGGCTTTGAAAGTTAGGGATTAATAAACATCCCTATTTTTTCATTATTTTTTTAACACCACTAATTATCCGGATAGATTAAGCCTTCGGGAATTTGGTAATCGCTGTATTTTTGAGCAATCTTATCAACTGTTCCATCTTTGAACATTTCATCCAATGTTTTTTGAACCTGGTCCCTTAACTCGGTATTTCCTTTTTTAAATCCAATACCGTAATGTTCTCCGCTTAACGGTTCGTCAAGAATATTGAAATCCTTATGGTTCTCATTTTTCTTAACTTGGTAATGTGCGAGTCCAATGTCTGCAACCAATGCGTCACAAACTCCTGATTCCAGGTCCATGAACCCGGTGTTATAATCCTTAATTTCAGTTAATGACCCGAAACCGTCTTTTAAAGTAGAATTTTGATTATTTAAACTGTTCAATGCGGAGCTGCCCTCTAAAATTTCAACATTTTTTCCTTTTAAATCATCTAAAGTGTTTATTCCGGAATCATTTTTAACAACAAACACTGGAGTGTTGTTGAAGTAAGGTTCAGACCAGGTATAGTCATCTTCCCTTCCATTGATAGTAAATTCGGACCAGATACAATCAATTTCATTACTGTCTAGCTCCAATTCTTTTGTATTCCAGTCAATAATTGGTTGTGCTCTGAAAGTCCAGTTGTTCCTCTTACAAACCTCTTTTGCAAGGTCCAAATCAAAACCGGTGAAGTTTCCATTTTCATCCGAATATCCAAATGGCGGAAAAATACTGTTGAATCCGATTACAAAAGTGTCATCTGAATTTTCTACATTTGATTCGTCACTATAGAAATCAAACATGCTTTCTGCACTTACCGCACCAATCAATAAGAATATTGTTAGTGATATTGCTGTAAATAAAATTATTTTTTTCATATCAAATCCCCATTTAAACCTAATTATATTGAAATATATATAAAAGTTTATCTAATTTTTATAATTAATTAAATATGAATACACACATTTCTACAAAACTAGGATATATTTTGCAGACTTACCTATTCACCACAAAACTTTATAAAAAATGTCACAAATTTAATTATATGAATGAAAATCTTTATGGAATGTTCGATAAGGTTTTACAATCCGAATATTCTATTATAGAAGAGGGTTCAAAAAAGACAATTGAACTGGGAGAAGATGCCAAATACGGAAAAATGGAAACCTACTCATTATTTGATGGGGTAATAATTGCTTTTATGGACATTAACCTTGGCAATAATAATAACATATTTTTTGAAGACAAAATCTCCTCCCGTTTGCTTCAAATCAATCACTGTGTTAATGGCAGATACTCATATGCGGTAGGTGATGACAGGATTGTTTACTTTGGGAAAGGGGATTTGTGTGTTAGCATTTATGATTTGACAAAAACGATTTCTGACTTTCCATTAGGATATTATGAAGGCCTGGAGATTTTCATTGACGTTGATGTTGCAAGCAAACATATCAAAACCCTAATTCCTGATTTTGATTTGATTGATTTATATGAAAGTTTAGAGGGGTCCAAAGGTTATAGGTTGCTTAGGGCAAATGAAAAAATCGATCACGTGATTGGTGAGATATATTGTGTCGATGATAGGATCAAGGAGCCCTATTTCAAATTAAAATGTCTGGAACTGTTGCTCTTTGTCTCTATAGCTAGTGAAACTAAAACAGAATCATTACCCCTTTCTAAAAATCAGGTTGATATTATTGAAAATGTTAAAAATGATCTGATAAATGATTTGGAGAGTAAAATCACCATTGATGAATTGGCGGATAAATATGGCGTTAGCAAAACAACCCTGAAGAATTTCTTCAAGGAAGTTTATGGAAAACCTATTTATAAATGGAGAAAGGAGTACAGACTTGATTATGCCTGTCGATTGATTGACGAGGGAGATGTGAGCTGATTTGCAGTGCAAATGCGATAACGGTAAGCAGGCACAACAAAACTTGGACATTAAACAATAGAAGGTGCAACCAATGTCTGAGATGTATTATGTCATGTTCGGTTCATTGCTTAACACAGGTCAGATTATGATTTTCAGGCAATGAAAAAACATGAAAAGAAGTATTTTGTACTATCAGTTGCAGGATTGATAATTGCTGGTGAAGATATTAAAGACATCATTAATGATTAAAAAAATTAAAAAAAGAATGTTTGGAATTTAACTCATTGCAGCCATTCCAAGCATTGATACACCAAGTATTGATACTAAAATTACTGAAATTAACATCATCACTACACCGACAATAATGATATATTTAGCGTGTTTTTTGACATATTCATCATCGCCTTTAGCGAAGTATAATACCAAACCGTAGATTACACCAATTAGCGGGAATAATATTGCAAGGATATAACCAATAATCGCAAGAATTTTTTCAGTTTCCATCTTTTCACCTCTTTAAAATTCAATATTAATTTTTATATAATGCATTATTTATTAAACTTTTGGAGAGTGGAGCATGTTAATATTTCAGAAAAATTGAATCTTAAATAAATTAAAAAAAATCATTCCCCCTCTGTTTCAACGGTATAAACCTTAAGACAAACTGTTTTATCCTGTTCTGCCATGTCTTCCAATGTGTCATTGTCTTTACTTACCAATGACATTCCAGGCATATAATGTTGTCTTGAAAATGCCATACATAAAACTTACAGGAAATACGCTGTAATCAAAAAACTTTAAATTAAAAAATAAAACTGTTCGTATAACTTATAAAAACATTGTAATACTTACGACTCAACACAATAGCCTAACTTCTTTTTTTAACATTGCATTTAACATAATATTATGAATTTTTTCAATTAAAAAAAACAAATATATCAAATAATAAAAATATATTACATAGAGTTTATAGGTGTTTTTTTCATGAGAAATATTATTATAGTTCAGTGTATGTCTACAGGCAAAAATTACGTTCAAGACATTATCGATAGAAATTGCAATCCAATCGTTTTAGAAATGAAGCCTTTTGGAGATTCCGAAGATGCATTAATCTATCAGGAAGAAGTGAAAAGTGAATATGAATCTATAGAAAATGACTTTGATTTGATATATGAGAAAGACTCCTATGAAGAAACGCTTGAGATGGTTAGAAAATTTGATCCTGTAGTCATTGTTCCAGGTACCGAGGATGGGGTGATACTGGCCACAAAATTGGCGAATGACTTGAATCTGTTATGCAATCCCATGGAAAGTATTGATGCAATAACTTTAAAAAACGAAATGCAAAACAGATTGGCCGAAAACAATCTGCGTTCTATCAAGGGACGGGTTGTCAGGTCTCTGGATGAGGCTATCGAATATTATGATAAGGAAAACCTGAAGGAAGTCGTGGTGAAGCCCGTATACAGCGCGGCATCCGTGGGCGTGAGGCTATGCTCAGACAGACAGGAAATGATTGATGCCGTGACCGAAGTTTTTAGTTTAACAGGCGTTTACGGAAATGAATTGACAGAACTCGTCATTCAAGAACGCATCAACGGACAGGAATATGTTGTTGATACTGTTTCATGTGATGGAGTTCATCGAGTAACCCTAGTTTGGAAATACAATAAGATTAAAACCCCCGAAGGCGGAAATATATATGATTATGATATAACTGTTAATGAATTGGGAATCGGTGAGGCAGAACTTGTTGAGTATGCATATGACGTTGCTGACGCCTTAGGAATCAAATACGGCCCAGTCCATGGCGAATACATGGTCGATGAAAAGGGACCTGTCCTGATTGAAGTGAACTGCCGCCCACACGGGAGCAGCATGGATGCAAAATTCTTGGACATGATTTCAGGCCAGCACGAAACCGACAGCTCACTTGATTCCTATCTGAATCCTGAAAAATTCAATCTGGAGCGTTTGAAGGGCTATCACCCATTTGCCCAGGGAGTTGTAAAGAGCTTCATTGTACCAAAGGATCTGATTGCCAAATCATCCCCAATGGATTCATTAGGTATTAATCTGAAAAGCGTCTATAAGACAGACGTTTCGATTAAAAAACCTCAAGCATTCCACAAGACCCAGGATTTGGAAACCATAGGCGGAACTGTTTATTTGGTTCATGAAGATCCACTTCAAGTTCAAAAGGATGTTGACTTTTTAAGAAATGTTGAAAAAAGGGCTTTCCAATTGGTTTTAAGTGAGGAATTGCATGAAAATGTGGATATTGATGAAGAAAAAATTAAAAATGACACTGCTTCATTGATAAATGACATCAAACCTTACGGAACATGCCTTTTAGTCACTGAAGACATATATGATGATTTAGATTTATCCCAGGTCACAGAAGAAAACTTAGACGATGTCAAAGGAAAATTTAACTGCGTGGTAATAAACCTGAACAGAAGCCTTGTCAATAAAAAAGATGATGAAATTGCGCGATTATTCTTAAATATATTGGATAAGGTCAAATTTGGCGGATTAGTTTTTATTCCAAAAACAACCTATGACTATATGCCTAATTCCAGATTAGGTGCAGAAGCGCTTGTTAAAGTATTGGATTTTAAAATAGAAATGCCGTTACATAAATTAAATAGAATGATTATCGCATCAAGAATATAATCTGGATATCATGACATACGAGCGAAATTTTGACTTGTTGAACAGGAAGTTCAGGGAATTGTTTTTCCCCACATTAATGGTTTCAATAGCTGGCAATTTTGCCGTGCTTGTGGATGCCTTCTTCATTAGCATGTTTATGGGATCACTGTACTTGTCTGTTGTTCAAAGCATTGAGCCTTTTGTTGCTTTTATTAATGTTATATACTGGCTAATAGGTTTGGGAGGCAGTATCTTATGCACTATGGCAAAAGCAGAATTTAATGATAAGAAGGGAAATGCATATTTCACGATTTCGATTATTGGAATTATCATTGTCGGGTTAATCATAACCCTCTCAACAATAATATTTCAAACATCCTATGTTCAGATATTATGTCATTCCGCTCAATTAAAACCGTTGGTAACACAATACTTTTACTATTATGCCCTTGGAATTGTATTTGAATGTTATATGGTATCTCTGGCATATTTCATCAAAACTGATGGCTTTATTAATATGCAATTTAGGGCATTTTTACTTTGTAATGTGGTCAATATCGTTCTGGATGTCGTTTTGATGAAATTCTTGAATTTGGGCATTTCCGGTGCGGCAATGGCAACAACTGTCGGACATATTGTCTCAGCAATTTACATTACATTATACTTCTTCAAATCAAACAGAACCTTAAAATTCATTAAAGTTAAATCATCCGAGCTAATTGGTTATATCGTGGATATCTGCAAAGCCGGTTTTTCAGGCTCTTCAATTCCATTATATATTACAATCAGATTGGTATTTTTAAATGCTTTGATTGTTGGAATTTTGGGAGATTTAGGTTTGGCCGCATTTAATATGTGTTATAACACCATATTTTTAGTGGACATTTTTATTTTAGGTACTTCTCAATCAATTTTACCAATTGCTGCCGTCTATTATAAAGAGGAGGATTACACTGGTGTGGATTATGTAACCAAAAGATCCCTTAAAATTGTAATAGGATTTGGAGCATTCTTTTCAGCATTATTCATCTTGTTCCCTCAAATAGTATTGTTCATATTTAATGTAAGCAATCCTGCCGATATCCCTACAGTAATAAACGTGATAAGGATATTCTCCATTAGCTTCATTGCATTTGCAGTCAATAACCTGTACATGTTTTATGCAGAGTCTGTTCAATACAATAAATTGGCAAATATAGTTACTCTCATTCAGGGATTGATTTTCCCTATACTGTTTGCATATCTTTTTGCCTATTTATGGGGAGCGGAAGGATTCTGGGCGTCTCTTGTTGTATCTGAATTTGCAACCTTATTGTTTATTTTCATATATTCCAAAATCATAGCCCGTAAAAGCAACGGTGAATATTCAGGATTTTTCCTGATTAAGAAACCTGAAGACTCATCAGTATTTGAATTCACTCTTGAGGGAAACGTAGAGGATGCAGTCAAATTATCTGAAAACATCCAGAAATCCTTTAATGATGACAGATTATCCGTTCTTGTAAGTATGGCAATTGAGGATATGATTGTCCATATCATTGACATTAACGATAATGTGGATTTAATCGATATGATTATCCGGGAAAATGGGGATTATATTCTAATTTCAATTAAATATTCAGGCAATAGTATAAATGTAATGGAAGACGAGAGTATAGAATCCAATATCGCCATTTTAAACAAGATTTCGCAAAAAATTGATTACTCCCAAATATTGGGTTTGAACAATATTGTAATTAGAATCAAATAGAGGATTTTTAATATCACTTAAAATAGGACAACAAAAAATATGACCTAACTGTTCGTGTAAAACTTATAAAAAAGTTCCGATACTTATCAATTTCCCGCACTAAAACTCTAATGAAAAATTTGTTTTGTAGTTATAATTAAATTTTTTGACACTATTAAAAAAATAAATACTATTGATAGTGTAATATTGCTCCCACTTCTTAAAATTGTTTTAACTTAGTAAAATTGCTTTTATTTCTAACAAAAACTATATTTACTATCTAATTTAATATAGTACTAAGTAATTTATCCGTAATCAATTGAAAGGAGGCAAACTTATGAATGAAAAATATGCTATCAAATTATTTGATGAATATAAAATCAGAACTAAATGGGATTCTGAAATCGAAGATTACTACTATTCAGTAATAGATGTTATTGCAGTTCTTACAGAAAGTAAAAACCCTAACCGATATTGGAGTGACTTAAAAAGAAAACTATCAGATGAATCTGGTCAACCTTACGAAAATATCGTAAGGTTGAAACTCAAAGCTACAGATGGCAAAATGCGTGAAACAGATGCTGCTAACACTAAACAATTATTAAGAATTGTACAATCTGTTCCTTCACCAAAAGCCGAACCATTCAAGAAATGGCTAGCCCAAATGGGTAAAGAAAGACTTGAAGAAATAGCAGACCCTGAAATTGCCATGCAAAGGGCAATCAATACCTACCGCCAAAAAGGTTACTCTGAAGAATGGATAACCCAAAGAATGAGAAGTATTGAAACCAGAAAGGAACTAACCGCTGAATGGAATAGGGTCGGAGTTAACGAAGGAATCGAATATGCAATATTAACAGATGATATCTCAAAAGCATGGTCTGGAATGTCAACAAAAGAATACAAACAATACAAAGGACTTAAAAAAGAAGGTTTAAGAGATAACATGACCAATCTTGAACTAATATTGAACATGTTAGCAGAAGTATCAACAACTGAAATAAGTAAAGTTGAAAATCCTGACGGTTTTGAGGAAAGCCGTGATGTTGCAAAACGTGGTGGGAACATTGCAGGAAATGCCAGACAAGAACTTGAAGAAGTAACTGGTAAATCAGTCATCAGTAAAAAGAATTCTAAAAATCCTAAATTATTGGATAAATAATTAATTCATCTACTTTTTGTTTTTTGGTAAAAATGCAAATCGATAATTTTTATGCATTATTTAACTATTTTTTGAAAAGAACTATTACCCAATATAAAGATAAAAATACGAATAATTCGTATAAAACTTATAAAAAAGTTCCGATACTTATCAAATTCCAGCACTAAAACTCTACTACAGAATTTATTTTTTGATGATTATAAAATTTTTGGAAATCGTTGATTACCTCACTACTTTTTTTATATAAATAGGATAATAAAAAGGATAATAAAGCCATACTGGAAGCCAACACTGATTTACTGCATTGTGAAGCCGTTTTTGATTTTGCACATTTGACTTTTTGTGTCGTAAATTCTTGTTGAAATGTTTACAAAAATTCACAAAAACACAAGGCTTTAGGACACAATTTTTTCTCAAAAAACTGAACAGTTTAACAATGAAATCGAATAGAAATGTTTATATAGACATAATGATAAACTATACATTAGCCATTGCCCACTGAAAGCAATTTTACGAAGTGAGAGCAATTTTCACAGTCGTACAACTTTTTTTGGCAATGCCTGAAAATCAAATTTAGAGAGGTAAAATATCAAGAAAGCAGTGAGAAAAAACAGATCATGAAAAAAAGGATTATATTATGAATAACGAGCTAAATATTATTTTTTAATATAATCCTAAGGTCAGTCGAGAAAAATAAGAATAGTTAAACATAGCCTCGAAACTTTGTTAAAATTAATATTTTTCAAAACTTAACCCATGTAAAAAATCTAAAATCATGAAACATCTCATTGCATTATATGTTCTCCCATAATGGAAATTTTCTCCATGCATGATTTTATGCCTGCTAAATTTAATTGAAGTTTGATAACCCTCTCCCGGCATGGTGTGTTGAAAAAGAACATCTAAAAAGACATCACTCATCGCATCTAAATATTCATCACCAGAAGTTAAATCTCTAATGTATCTATCAAATTTAATATTTTGGCCATGCTCGTCCTTTTTACGATTTCCATCAAGATCACATACAATATTTCTGTCTACCTTAAGCCCTTTTTGATTCATGAATTCCATTTGAATACCATCTATTTGAGCAATTAGAACTGGAACAACTAAATTTGAAAAATTGACATCTTTTGGGCAATTTTTCATGATTTTAACACAATCCCTAATAATTTTCATCCTACCATCAAAAATAGGATTTGAGCTCCAGTTATCAACAAACAAATCCAGATTTTCACAATCATTGCCTAAGAAATAGTCATTGAAAACATGATTAATAGCTCCCCATTTACTTTTAGAATTGCTTTCACATATAGAGACAAGGTCATAGACAATGGATGGATCCATACTTGGACTAATGAACCAATGATATTTTTTTATACAATTTAATGCTCTTTTCTTTGATATATTATAACGTTCTTGTACATTTTTCCAAAATTCATTGTAATCTTCAAAAAACTTAATAATATACTCGTTACTGTTTATCCAATCATTCCAAAAATCAATCTGTGGTTGAATCGCCTTTAAAATCTCTGATGCTTGAAATATTGCAGAATTATTAAATACATGATTAAGATTAATCATTGTTTGACTCATTGCATCCACTCCAGTTAATGCTTGAGAAACAGCAGCCATATTAGACTCAACAACACTACCCGCCATCCTCCTAGCAGAATCCGCAGCAGACACGGCCTGAGAAACAGCAGCCATATTAGACTCAACAACACTACCCGCCATCCTCCTAGCAGAATCCGCAGCAGACACGGCCTGAGAAACAGCAGAATTATTTAATGCATCATCAATAGGTGATGTGATGTCAGCCATATGTTTGAGATTTTGAACTGCTTGTGAAACACCCAGATTATTGGCCATTAGCTGCATTGATGTTATTTGGGTGTTTAAAATATAATCTTCTAAACCACTGTAGATATTGAGTGAACTAAGACTGTTGCGTATTGAATCAACCATTTTACCATAATTATCCTCAAAAGGTTTAACTATATGTTCCCTATACGCAATTACACCATCTTTAAAATCATTGTAAACATCATCATTTGATAAATTAAAAAATTCATCCATATTATTGCATTTTAAGTATCTCTCAAGAATACTTTTTATCTCAGACTGATTCAAGTCATTTAAACTTTCAATTGAGATTTCTGGAGAGTTTAATTGATTAATGATAAATCCTTTACATAATGACTCCCCATCAAGACCTTCGTTAATATTTTTTAATAAGTAATTTAAATCGTCGTCAAAAATTGGCCTTAACTCCAAAGTCCCTAATGTGTTATTTTCAATAACGATTGGCCTATTTACAAGTTCAATAAATTCTTCCATACTTTTAACCTCAATAATTTCCTTATTACTTTTTTTAGAATCATCATCTTTCTTAGATTTAATATTATTATCTTTCATTTTATAACCTCATTAGAGTTTATTCAAAAATTTAGAAATCTTTCTTTGAAGATTTCCATGTACAAGATTTATCATTCATATGTCCCCATTGTAACATTTACAGGACATCTTGACAAACTTATACTATCATACATTACTCTTACCAAATAGGATAAAGAATAGGCATTTAGATTTCCAAAAATAATAGGCTGAAATGGACACTTGATAATTCCATAAATTGCGCAAAGAATGTTTCATGAGTTTGTACATGTTTATCCAATTAGTATGGTGTGGTTTTACTCATGATTGGAATAACATTCACTATACCATATTATATTTAATTACTATAATATAAACTTTTCTAATAAAAATTTTTTATCATATATATTTATATCATATTAGAAACAGATAATATCATAGATACTAAAATCCAAGAGGTGGAAAAAAATGCTGATACTAGCTACAAGTAAAATTCAAAGCAATTACCAAACCACAATTCCAAAAGAAATAAGAAAAAATTATGATATTGACAATGACACTGTTGTAGAATGGGCCATCAATGAAAATGGAAATCCGGAAATAAATTTCAGAAAAAAAAGAAACTTTAAAGACTTAGTTGGTGCTTTTAAAAGTGATGAAAAAACCAATGCTGTAGAATTGAAAAGGAGTTTGTACGAATGAGAAAAGTATTCCTAGATACATCTTTCATCCTAGCCTATGTCAATTCAAATGATGAATTGCATGATAATGCTTTAAGACTAGAAGAAGCGGAAAACATTCTCTCACAGGACTGCTATATTAACAATAACGTGTTGAACGAAGTTTTAACATTAACTGGCAGGAAAATGAACGTTGACGCTGCTGAAGAAATATACTACGGCCTGATAGATAGCTTTGAAATACTAAATGAGTACACTATTTTCAACTACACTGCTAAAACATTTGACATCTTCAAAAAAATTGTTGGAACCAACAGTAAAAAGACAAAACTAAGTTTCACTGATTCAAGCATCATCCTAACCATGCAGGAATCAAACATTACTGATTTGGTCAGCTTTGATCAGCAATTCAAAAATTTCAATGAGATTAACCTAATTGGTTTGAATTATCTATAATATTAAATGCTTCAACTACAAATCTGTAGTGACTTTTGTTGAAAATATTTTTTCTGTAGTGATTGGGGATTTTTTTGAAATAATATCCTCGATATTTTCCAATTCCTTTTCACTAATCAAATAGATTTCCAAATCACCATTTGTTTTAATATCTGCCTCCAAATCAAATTGATGTTCATCCACATCATTATTTCCAAAATCAAAGCATATTGAATAGAGAGTGTCAGATATTCCTTCATTGATTATTTTATATTTTGTTTTTTCTGTTTTGAGATACGTAATATCAAGATTTTTCGGTTTTTTAAATACTAAAACATAAAAATTGTAGTTACTACATATTTACAAATTTAATTCAGTAGTAATTCTAAGATATTTTAACCAAATTCTACTACATACATATAAAATAATCAAAAATACTAACTTCTATGACCTATATTTCAACATAATGATTTATTCATCATACAATAGTCATTGTTGAATTTTTGGTATTTATACAAAATAATTCGTTATAATAGTTATAAACAAATAAACAATGTCTATTATACAAAATATATTCTTAATGAGTAATAAAGAAAAAGGTTATGTTAAAACTAAAAGTAACGAGATGATGAAGGCATTCTAAGAATGCCTCTACAATACCACTACCCTTCACTAACCTTATTAATAATCCCTATAAGCTCTTTTTTCAAACCTCTGACCTCTTCAATTTCATTTCTCATGCTGCCCACTTCAGATTTTAATGCTTCATTTTCCATTTCCATCTGAATAAACTGAGGAGATTTAATAGACAGCTTTTCAACATCAGTATTTATGGTAACGGCAGGCAGATGCTGAATATACTCATATTTCAAATCATCTGGATTTGTCATGAAATATGCTGCATCGGTTTTATTCTTGGCCTTTCCCTGCAGATCATTTACCTTGTCAAGGCTCATGCCGTCATTGTACAGTGCAGATGCATGGAACTTTCGAAGCATATGGGATCTAAACCTTCTATATTTTCCAACCCTTCCAAGTCCTAAGGTGTAGTTAATGATGATTTTTAAAGCTTTGAAATTTAATTATATTTATTAATTATGCTTTAACGAGTTGATAATTTTATTGTTTGCCCAGATAATCTGTTTTAAAAAAATTGGTAATCATATGATTTTCGAATTTGACACTATGCAATCTTATGAATTTTCAAATATTAATTTTGAGTAACCTTATGAAATTCAAATTAGTAATTTCAGGTAAGTTAAAGATTTTTCGAGATTATTTTATGTTATTATATTAAATTCCATTGTTTCATTATACAAAACAAAAAAAGTTTATTATTGGCAATAACGACACAAACTACTATTAGGTGAAGAATCAAACAAAATAAAAGATAAAATAAATACTTTAGAAAGCAAAAACTTCAATGGCGCCTATCGAAGTAAAATGCTTATGATTCAATCAAAAAAAAGTTATGAATAAATGTAGAACTTCATTCAACACTAAAAAAAATCATTGAACCATTAAAAAGCCCATAACAAGGGTAATAATGAATACTACAATAATAATAACCATTGCCATTGACTTTCCATCATTTCCATCAGTAAAATAATCATAAAATTTACTTGCCACTGCAAAACAAATTAATAATCCAATCAAACGGATTAAACCATTATCAGAAAAACTCATATCCGGAAATAAAATGAGTTGAGCAAAAACAAAGAATAAACCCGTCCATATAAATGCTAAAACAGAAAAAATCAAAGCAATTAATTTATTCCCTACACTAACAACTTGCTTATCATCATTTCCCCCATCCATATTTTAAACCTCCCTTAAATTCTCAAATGGAGACTTATCCAATGGTTTATACACGGATATATTCTTGTCAACCTCTCCCCATTTATCTTCATCATACAAACTGTAAACCAAAGGACGAATATCATTGAAAATCATTTTATACACAGTCAAATAACCAACAACCACATCATCATAATTTACACTGTCACGACCATTTTTAAATGCATTGCACACCATTAAATAAATCGCAGCAACATAAACCATATTATGAACATCAAATGTGACATTATACATTCCTATAATTGTTGTTCTTAAATTACGAACATCTCCTGCAAATTTTTTAACATCATTATTTTCCCAATAAGTTTTACGGGCACGCTTAAAAAAATCCTTATAAAACTCATAACCATACTCAACATGCTCATTATCAGGATTATCATAATCCTCAACAAAAAAAGTCAAATAATAAAAAATATCCGAAGTAATAATTACCTTATCTTCCTCATTTGTAAGCAAACGATTATTATAATGAACAAAACTTAACTGAATAACATCAATCAAAGCAGCAACACTTCCTGCCACAACAAGATGATGTGTAATTGATGGAAAAAATAAAGGAAAATGATCAAAAATATTCATCGCATCCAAAGCACCCTTCAAAATAGGGATATCCTTTTCATCAAAATCAAACGGATCTTCATCACTGTATTCGCAATGGTTAAAAAATTTCTCAAATTCTTTATTACCTACAAAAGACTCCAATAAATTAATTAACTCATCCACACGATCAACACGACCTCGCCATTTACAAAGTTTGCATAAGTCTTCCTCATAAAGCCTTTTATCTGTATCATTTTTCCAGTTTTTCACATTTTCATTTTTAGTATGCATAATTTTACCTCCCAGATATTTTTATCTGAATCTGAAAATTCTTTTTAAAGCACTTCCCACATGCCTTACACCCTGTTTAACAGTATTTACAACAGGTCGTGCAAATCTTCTAATAGTATTGTGAATTTTTGGCCTATACCTAACTATTCGTCGTGGAGTGCGAGTTACTCTACGATAATGAATTCTATGAACAATACGCCTCTTCGGTTTAAAAAAACGTTTAATTGGATTATACTTATTAACATGTTTAATTACTTTATGAACATTTTTCTTAATAGACTTAGTGTCCGGAAACAATATTGATTTAACACTACGTAAAGGATTATAATAATAAGTCTTAATGGAATTTGCAATTAAAGACTTTTTATAAGATTTATATCTAATAATTTTAGGAATCTTTTTAGATTTAATAATAATTCTTTGATTTTTAGTATATCGCTTTAAACCCCAACTAAAAGTATTTGAAATAACTTTCTTAACAGGATTAGATAACCAACCCACAGCACTGGATACCTTAGAAACAATAACATTAAACTTAGGCAAATTTTTTTTAAATTTAGAACCAATACGATTTATTCTGTTAAAAATTCTTTTGCGTTTATTTTGCAAAAATCTAATTCCATTATTTGAATACTCTTTAAAACTTCTAGTAATTTGAACATATTTTCTTTGTAAATTATTTTTTGCATTTTTCAGAATATTAAATCCATTTTTAAAATTTGTTCTCAAAGTTTTAACAACTTTGTTATTTGCAATACTTCTGATAATCTTTTTAACATTCTTATTTTTTATTAACTTTGGAATATTTTTAATATTTTTCCACACATTATTTATAAAATTAGGCACATTTTTAATAAATTTACCCATTTTTTGCAAATATTTATTAGATTTAACAAATGAAGATATTTTAGACAGGTATTTAGATAGTTTAAGTCCACGGGTAATTAATTTAGCCCCTCTTACATAAAAACCTACTCCACATGCAAGGGACAATAAATTTAATGCATGATTTCCTACAGTCATTTCACCTTTAGGATTGATTCCTAAAAAGAATTCAATTATCACACCAATAACTGTCCCTCCAATTCCCCAACTTTTTAATGTTTTTTCATAATTAGGAATAGTGAAAAGAGGAGTATCTAAAAAACTTTTAATTCCTTTATACCCATTGGATAACCATTTTAAAAAATTATTTTGCTGATTTTTTGTTAATTTAAACGATTTGAATCTTAAGTTTTTACTAAATACAATTTTAGAATTCTTTTTAATAGACTTTACTTTTTTAGATGATTTGCTTTTTTTACTTTTAACTATCTTCTTTTTATCTTTTTTATGTTTAGATGATTTGATAATTTTTTTATTTTTCTTTTTGTGTTTTTTTGAAGATTTTTTAGGCTTCTTTTTTTGTTTTTTCTCTTTTTTAGCAGTTTTCTTTAATGGTTTGGTAACATCAGATGAATTTTTTTTAATTACATTTAATGTGTAATTACTGGTAATATTTGTAGATATTGTGCTTTTTTCATGTTTTAATGTGAATTCATGTGTACCAGGATTTAAATTTTGTGTTTCAATTTTAAATTTTGCAATTCCATCAGAATTGGTTTTAGAAGCATAATGCCTGTTTGAAATTGTTAATGTAATATTTTGATCTTGAGCCCCATTATTTAAGTTAATTATCTCATCATCAATTTTCAACGTATCAACTGCATATATTCCAGGATAATTATCACCATATTCCAAATATGCATTTATTTCAGCAGTCTCGCCCCTATTTACTTCAACATTTTTTGAGAGTAATTTGTAACTTTTAGCACAATTGTCATTAAAATTAGAATCATATACCTTTAATTCAGCTATAGTATAAATTGCACTTCCATTATCTGCAACATTATATGAAAAATTAGAATAACTAATCATATCATTATGATTACTTAGCCATATTGCACCTCCATTATCTGCCACATTACCTTTAAAGATACACTCCCTAATAATTGAATTACTTGACCCACTATAAACTGCCCCACCATATTTTGCAGTATTATCTACAAATTTACAATTATTTACTGTACCTTGTGAGAAGAAATATATTGCTCCACCTTTATCCGCTTGATTTCCTTCAAAATAACAGTTTTCAATTACTGTTCCTTTACGAATTCCTGTTGCACCCCCATAAGATGGCTTACTTTTATCATCACTTATAACATAATTATTCTTAAAAGTGCATCCGGAAACCAACCCATAAGTATTATCCATTCCAACCTGCAATGCACCCTCATAGGCAGTACGTCCAACATTATTAAAAGCAGCATTCTCCTCAAAAACACAATTGATAATTTTGAAATTTGTACTGAAAGCCGCCACTGCACCAGAACTTGCAGGAGCAACATTTCTTCTAAAAACAGAATCTTTGATTGTTAAACCAGATGCAACATTTTGGTCCCAATAAGTTGCAACAGCACCCCCACCATTACCCGAACCAACATTATCCTCAAAAACACAATTTTTAATAGTAATATCCTTTGCATTAATGAAAATTGCAGAAGCAGAAAACCTGTAACCATTAACGAATTTCAAATTAGATATAACTGAACCTTTAGCTGAGGATTTTAAATTAAAAATGCCTGAAATACCTTTACCATCAAGAGTTGCGGTGTCCGTGGAAGTAATTGTCAAAGATTTGTCAATATTAATTAGAGTATTAGATTTTGAAGGAGTGAATTTACCAGACAAACGAATTATATCGCCTGTTTTAGCCTTATCCAAAACATCCTGAATATCAGAAAACTTACCCCCATCAATATTGTAAGTAGTTAGCAAATCCTCATCACAAGCATCTAACGATTGATCAATGGAATCATCTGCAGTATCCTCAATTAAAACAGTCCCATTATCTTCTGCATAAACATTATTGAAACTTAATAGAATCATTACAAACATGAAAAAAATAAAATAATGCCTAAAATCCATTTTACACAACCTAATAAATATAATCTATAATTATATTAAAAGTACAATATAAATGTAATGTATTTTTGATAAAATATACAAAATCATTTAATTCAAATTACAAAAAACATAAAAATCAAATAAGGGTAAAAATATTTTGAATTTAAAATATGAGAGAATCAAAGCGTAATGAGAAAAATAAGACCTATTAACGATAATTCATAACAAGATAAATATTATGAATTTATAATACTAAATAAATCTTTTCTTAATTCAAGTTTATGTCAATCGTTTAACATCTTAATTTTTTTAAATATCATGTAGCATTCAGCAAAAACATACCACATGCCATCAAACCATCTCATTACACTTCACTAACCTTATTAATAATGCCAATAAGTTCTTTTTTCAATCTTCTAACCTCTTCAAGTTCATTTCTCATGCTGCCCACCAGATTTTAACGCTTCAGTTTCCTTTTCCACCTGAAAGAAGTGAAGAAATTTAATAGACCGCTTTTCAACATCAGTATTTATTGTAACGGCAGCAGATGCATGAACTTTCGAAGCATATGAGACCTGAATCTTCTATATTTTCCAACCCCTCCAAGCCCAAAGGTGTCGTTAATCATTTCTAATGACTGGACCATATATGTCCTGCTGATTTGAAACAGCGGGCTTTCCTCAGTTATTGGTTTATCCCAAAGCAGAGGATATGCATTGATTGCATTAACAGCTTCTGGACTGCAGTAAGTGAGGTAATACTTGTTTGTCTTTTTTCTCAAGATGCTAAAGGTCGGAACCACATCATCAATACCGTTTAGATAATCGATTACATGAAAAATGTCCATATTTCTCTTCGGTAGATATTCAGACAGTACATCAATGTAATCACCAATTGTCAGGCTCAACGTTTCGGTTTTTACACATCCGCTTAACATGAATAGAGTATTATAGCTTTCATTAATGGTGTTGCTATCTTAAAGGATTCATTATCACTGCCTTATCCGGCAAGTCCTTGAAATATAGGGAGCAGACTTTGTATGCTTTTGTCGTTGACTTTAGGAAGTGAGAGTATTTCAATATCATAGAACTTGTAAAAAAAAAGATTTTTAGAGAGAGCGCTTGAAAAATAATAAGTATCTGAACTATTGAAAATGTTCATATAAAACGTATGATATAGTTCGCAACCTTATCGATTTGAACTACTAAAACTCTAATGTAAAGATTAAATATAAATAGGAAAAGTTACCATCTAGTTAATTAAACCTGTTTCCTGATTAATCCTCAGATTTTGCAAATATAATTTGAAAAGATTACTTTTTAATTTGTATTTACCTCTTGATGGTTTGATTATCATATTTTTGTTAACTAAATTTTTTAACAATGCAGAAGGTTCAGAGTTCAAATTGGCATTATCCTTGATATAGGAATAAGATAAAATTGTTTCGTCACTTTCAGCCATTAGGCATAGTATTTTTCGCTCTTCTGCAGTAGACTTGCTGAATAATGCTTTAAACTCACGTTGAGCTAAAATGTTTAAGGAATACCTAGAAGCTCTTTTAAATTCAATCATAGTTACTTCATCATCGTCATTACTTTCTTCAAAACAACTGTAAGCAAGAATTTGCATATAATATGGAATTCCATTAGATAATCCATATATTTCCTTTAAAACATCCTCTTCAAAGACTATACCTTGTTTTTCGGATGGAATGATTATAGCATCACATACTTCACTATAAGATAATGGTCCAATCAAATAAGGCTCGAATATCCTTACTGCTGAGTCAAGTTTGTCTTGTATTTTATTGAAAATATCTTCTGATCCAGTAGCTACGAACATTATGTTTTTTCCTTTTAGATTTAATTCAACAAGTGCATTTTGCAAGATGCTTAATATTTTCATTGTTTCATCATTGCCCATAATCCTTTGAAGATCATCAAACAATAGGATTAAGACAGGATTGTCAGAGCCCAACTCATCATAAATCACGTTTAAAATTTTTTCAAATGCTACAACAGGACTGGTTTTAGGAATTTCACGTGATACTGATACACCACCGATAAATGGGATATTAATGCCTAATGAGCTTATTTTCTCCCAAAAATGACCAATATTAATATCTAATGTGTCAGAGCATTTTTCTATTATTAATGAGTAAACATCTTCAAAATTTCCTTCCATTAAAGGAATTCTAACAGAATATACTTCATCGAGATGATTTATTTCATCTTGAAATTTTAATAATAAAGATGTTTTTCCAATTCCTTTTGGTCCATATAATATTAAATGGCCCGGAACTCCCATTTTAGTTGAGTTATATACTTTTTTAAGTTCATTTAATTCGTTTTCACGGCCAGTAAAATAGGATGGCAAAATTCCAGTTCGTTTTCTAAAAGGATTATTTTTCATAATCATTATCTCCAATAAAATATTTCATAAAAAACATAAAAAACATAAAAAAAATTTATGATTCTTATGTTTCTTATGTTTTTCAGAGTATTTAAAAATTCCTATCATAAAACATAAAAAACATAAAAAAAATTTATGATTCTTATGTTTCTTATGTTTTTCAAAAATATGAAAATAATAATTATCTAGGAGAAATATTTTCAAAGAAAAAATACGAACATTTCGTATAAAACGTATGATATAGTTCGAATACTTATCGATTTGCCCACTAAAACTCAAATATATAATTAATAGAAAGAAAAATTTAAAAAATTAGATATTGGAAGCAAAAATAACTAATTATCCAATGATTCATCAGCATATTTAAATTTACTTCTTGAAAACAACCAGACAATCAATGCCGCAACAGAAACCGCACTAGCTGCCATCATTACATATGACCATCCCCCCAATGACCATAAAAGAGATGCAAGAGCACTTCCGACAGCCCCAAATATAAAGTTATTCACAACAAAAACCGTATTCAGTCTGCTGCGCTCACCCTGAGATAAGTTAAACAATCTTGTCTGGGTCAAGACGCTTACTCCCTGAACTGCAACTGAAAGTACCGCTGCAACAATCACAATGGCAACTATTGAATCACTGAATGCAAAGCCGCACACCATACTAACAAGGCAAACCACAATGAACGCTCCGAGCGCAGGTATGCTCAAGCCTTTGTCCTGCAATTTTCCGATTCCCACACCAAATACTGCCGCTGCAAGACCTGCCAGACTTACAAGCCCAATTTGGAACGTGTTATAGTTAAATGGATCTGCGGACAGAAGAAATGTTAAGGAAGTCCAGAATATGTTGAAAATCAAACCGAATATCAGTCCTGAGTGCAGTAATATGTTCGGCAAGGACCTATGATTTTTAAAGGTGGTGAAAACACTTGCCAAAAGTTTCCCATATGATTTAAATTTGTTTTTTGCAGGAATTTCCGGCAATACATAAATCATTACCAAAACCATGACCAGATTCAAGGCGGCCGCTATTACATAAACTGATCTCCATCCCCAAAATCCTGCAATGATGCCACTTGCAAACCTTGAAAAGAGGATACCGGTTGTTATTCCGGATGATACAATTCCAACGATGTGGCCACGTTCATCCTCACGGCTCAAATCCCCTGCAAGAGGCAATATGATTTGACCGGAAATTGTTACAATCCCCATACTGAAGAGTGACAGTGACAATATGATAAATGAAGGAGATATGGCACATGAGACCAAAGCCAATACGGACAGAACCATTACAATAGCTATCATACGTTTTCTTCGAACAAAATCGCCCAAAGGCAAAATAAAGAGAATTCCCATCGCATAGCCTATTTGGGTTGCAGTAACCAGAAGTCCCCCATTTGCTGCGGGAAGACCGAAACCATCCATTATCTGGACAAGCAACGGCTGGGCCCAGTACAGATTACCTATTGCAAGACCGGAACATACAGCAAACAGTATCGCCAGGAATTTAGTCATGACTATCTCATTATCATTCATATTATCGCACAAATTAAAATTTTCTAATCAAATATTTAAAAAATAGGGTATTTAAAGATAAAGTGGCATCAATGACATCTAAAAAACTTAATATTAAAACATATATAACAATAAACATGACTTTAAATCCAAAAAAACTTGCATATTACGAAAAAAAGTATGAACGAAACCCCCTGGAAGACACTCTCAAATTCATGAGCAACAAATGGACACTGCATGTTTTAAGAGACCTATTTTTAGGAAAAAGCCATTTCAATGAATTTAAAGTCAACAGACCCTCACTGGACAACAAGGCACTGTCAAGATGCCTTAAGACAATGCAGGATAATGGCCTTATTTACAAGACAAATGAGGGCAATGATCCAAAAAATACCCAATATTTCCTAACCAAAAAGGGAAGGTCACTGAATAAGGTATTCTATGAACTGTTACTGTTTGCTCTTGAAACGGATGTCGACAACGAACATTATTCGGAATATGAAAAAAAAGAATTGAAAGAAATGTATAAGGAAATATTGGATTTAAAATGAAAAGAATGAATTTTTAAAAATCCATCTATTCCTGATTACTTAAAAGAACACCACCGACTCCAACATTGTCAAATTTCCTTTCGTTGAACAGCACATATATCATTTCTATCGGAAGGCCTGTGACTCTTGAAGCGGATTCGCTGAATTCTTTTGCTAAAAATTCTTTTTGCTCTTTTGTTAATTCTCCTATATCAAAACTTATAACAGGCATATTATCACCAATTGAAAATTAAATTTTTCTAAATAAAAAGTTAATGTGGCATGAAAGCCACTTAATTAATAACTATGCCTTCTTGAAAAAGCCAGTGCTATAACGAACAATTCGTATAAAACCTATAAAAAAAGTTCCGATACTTATCGATTTCAAGCACTGCAACTCTGATACAGAATTTATTTTCTAAATAATTATAAAATCAGGTTGTTAAGAGTAATAAATAATGTTATGCTGTAACCAATTCATATTCAATAGCTGGAATACCATTTAAATTAGTTGTGATTCTATTCATTCCAAAAGTTTGTGTTTTATTATGGACCGGAACTGCTAATTTGACTTTTAAATTTATAGCATCTTCAGTGATTATTGATTGAATAGTAATTTTAGTTAAATTATTAAAATGACTTTTATCCAGATTGAATATTTTAGATGCATTTAGAAATTCAAATGCAACAGGTTTACCATCTTTATCAATATCTAGAATCACATCATTGTCTAATTCAAGTGAAACTTCATATTCATAATCATCCACACAATATATGAATAATGAGTCTCCTTGACGGTCATAATCATATACTACTTTGTTGTTCATTTTCTCACCCTTTGATTTCTATAAGTTTCCATAACAGTTACAAACTTCACATCTTTATTATCATTTATACCTATCACTAATGATATATCTTTTGTAGGTCTCTGATTGTGTTCAAAATATAATCGAAATTTATTGTAATCTTGCT
Source organism: Methanobrevibacter thaueri (assembly GCF_003111625.1). Lineage (NCBI taxonomy): Archaea > Methanobacteriati > Methanobacteriota > Methanobacteria > Methanobacteriales > Methanobacteriaceae > Methanobrevibacter > Methanobrevibacter thaueri. Next base: position 229,248 of record NZ_MZGS01000028.1, read on the forward strand.
TGATAATCCCCATTAATGGATTGTGTAAGAATGTTTCAAAGATTAAGCCAAAATCTCCAATCCGTTGAATATTCCTAACATCAAAATGTTTAGTATCAGGCATGAACGATTCATCACAGGAATTAATTATTTCAATTGCCTCTTCAATAGAATAATCTCTCATTTTTAAAACCTTTATTTTATATTTTAAAAAATTTAATTTAATATTATTTTAAATAACAAATTTTATAAGCTTTTTGTTTTAAATAAATATAATATTACAAAGTTAGAGCAATTTTACAGGAGCAGAGCAATTTTTATAAAAGCATGGAACACATAAAAAAGTTCAGATACTTATCGATTTTTACCACTAAAACTCTTTAATTTTAGATAAAAAAACCCTCAAAAGAATACGAATAATTCGTATAAAACAAAACTATATATAATAATTTCTTCAAAATAATTATCATTCATAGCTTATGAATTAAACCAAAACGGAGATAAGAAAATGAAAGCTAACGCACAAAAAATAGCTGATGGAGTATACTGGATCGGTGTACTCGATTGGGACTTAAGAACCTACCACGGTTACACATTAGACGGAACAACCTACAACGCCTACATTGTATTCGGTGAAGACGAAGTAGCGATTATCGATAACGCATACCCTGGAAAAACCAAGGAAATGATGGCCCGTATCGACGACGCCTTCGCACAAGAAGGAAGAGAAGTCAAAGTTGACTACATCATCCAAAACCATGTGGAAAAGGACCACTCAGGTGTATTGGTGGACTTGCACAAAAGATTCCCTGAAGCACCTATCTACTGTACCAAAATCGCAGTAAACGGTCTTTTAAAACACTACCCTGCTTTAGAAGGCGCTGAATTCATCACTGTCGGAACCGGTGACAGCTTAGATGTCGGCGGAAGAACCTTAGCGTTCCTCGATGCATTCCTATTGCACTGGCCGGACAGCATGTTCACTTTACTTGCAGACGAAACAGGTATTTTATTCCCTAACGACGCATTCGGTCAACACTTATGCTTCACACAAAGATTCTCTGATGAAATCCCTGAAAACGTATTGATGGACGCAGCCCAAAAGTTCTACGCAAACCTAATCACCCCACTTTCAAAATTGGTTCTCAAAAAATTAAACGAAGTAGTCGAATTAGGTTTACTCGATTCAATCAAGATGATTGCACCATCCCACGGTCAAATCTGGACCGACCCTATGCAAATCATCGGAGCTTACCAAAACTGGGCAACCGGTGTATGTGAAGACAAAATCACAATCATTTACGACACCATGCACTACTCAACCCAGCAAATGGCTCACGAAATTGCAGAAGGTGCAATGTCTGAAGGCTACGATGTTGAAATGTTCTTCCTTCACGAGGATGAAAGGTCCGAAATCGTCAAAAGCATCCTTACCAGTAAAGGAATAGCTGTAGGTGACCCTACAATCAACGATGTTCCATACCCAAGCATCGGAGACATCATGTACTACCTCAAAGGATTATTGTTCAACAGAACAGGAATTGTAAGAAAAGCAGTCACCTTCGGATCCATGGGAGGTAAAGGTGGAACACCTGCAATGCTTGCTGAAGAGTTAAACAACTGCGGATTTGACGTTGTGGACACCCAAGAAATTACCTTCGTGCCAACCGCTGAAGAGGATGAGGCAAGCTACGAATTGGGTAAAAAATTAGCTCAAGCATGTAAAGAATTATAAATGCCAAGGAAAGAACCTGCGCGTTCTTTCACTTTTTTTATTTTATTTTAAAAATAGTAATTTAAAGGTTTAAAAAGAACAAACCTATGATAAAATCTCATTTTGATTAAAGAAAACTCGCCAGAATGCTGAATATTATTATCATCGCCATGACAACGGACAGTGCATTCACAATCGGCTTGTACTGTTGCTCTGACAGTCTATAGCTTAACAGTATCTCAAGCATGTACCCCCCGTCCAGCGGTTTCATCGGAAGCAGGTTGAACAGTCCGATTCCAAGGTTCAGCATGAAAATCCATTGGAAAAGCTCGAGAAGCTCAAACAGCACCCAAGGTATTGGACCCAAACTGTCATTAATCAGTTCAAAATGCTTGTTTGCCTGGATTCCGAAAAATCCGACCGATTCGTTGTTAGGATTTTTATCAAGCACTACGGAGTAGGTTCCCTGATCCGTCTGGACCGACACGTTGTCTCCCGGCTTGAATGAACCGATGACATTGACATATGATTCGGAATCGTTTATCTTCTCATTGGCAACGGCCTCTATGACCATTCCCTCTTTAAGTATTCCGTCGGATGGGGAATCGGAAACTACCCTGTCAATCTCAATTCCGTTTTCATCAAAATAAGTCGGTATTCCCATTGCTATCAGGGAAACGAGAAGCATAGCAATTATTGCCAGGGTGACGTTTGCTATTGAACCTGCGGCATAGACCCTGAGCCTTGAGGTTCTCTTTGCGTTTTTAAGTTCCTCCTCATCTGGTTCCACGAATGCACCGGGAATTATTGCAAACAGGAGCAATCCAATTGACTTTATTGAAATCTTCTCCCCCACTGCCTGCACACCGTGTGAAAACTCGTGGACCACCAAAACGGTTGCCAGCGCTATCAATCCGTAAACAAATGGTATGTATATGGATGACCCTGGCATTTCCACGCCGGGAATCACTATGGATACCGATGGTGTCTCAAAAACGCTCGGCAATGTGGAAACAAGTGTCCATGTAATGAATATCATGGCTGCGAAAGCCACAACAATGCCGATGTTCATGTACCATCGCCAGAATCTTGGTGACAGATTTGATATTCTGGATATGAGTCCCCTCAGGCGTTGGGTCTTCCACATTATCACGGGAAAGTTCATTTCCACCCCATGAGTGGATAGCCTTTCATGGAATATTCCGACCAATATCCAGATGACAGCAAAAGCTATCAAATAATAATAAATCCCATTCATTAAATTGCCTCATTAACTACCAAAGTAGTGAATCGAAGAGGACTACATCAACTAAATCGTCCTTCTGATATCCTTCATCATTTTCGTCAATGATGATATAGCTGTTCGCCTCAACCATTGACCGAATAATGCCGGAACCTCTATTGAGCACATGCTTTGCACACTCATCGTCTGACACAGCACGTATGAAATCTGTCCTGCCCAGCTGGGAAGGTATCTTAAGTTGGGATATCCTTTTTACGATATGGAAATCAAATTCCCTTCCCTGCATCTCAAAGAGGTACTTTCTTGCAAACATGTCAAACTGTGACATCGCAGCCACAGGCTGGCCTGAAAATGTGAAAACCATCTTACCGTTTACAATGCCCGCACCTGCAGGTTTTCCTGGCCTGATTGCAACACCATGGAAGAGTATTTCACCTAAATCATCCACCACATCAAGAACAACATCCCCCTTACTGATTGCTGTTCCTCCTGTGGTCATGATAACGTCATAATCCTTGGAAGCCTCCAAAACCGCATCCTTGACCTCATCGAAAGTGTCTCCGGCATGGCAGATTTCACAAATCGCTCCTGAATCCTCAACCATTGCCTTTATGGTGAACTGATTGGAATTGATAATCTTGGCCTTGTCGATTTCCTCCTTGGTCGGCTCCACAAGCTCGTTACCTGTAATGATGAGCTTTACCTTAGGCTTCTTATAAACCTTGACGGTATCGTAACCGGCTGAAGCGATTAGACCCAATTCCTGATATCTTATGAATGTGTTCCTGTCCAGGATCTTCTGGCCCTTCTCGATGTCCTCGGACTTCGGACTAATGTTTTCGCCCGGAGTGACCTGGGAGTAGATTGTCAGGTCGTCGCCGTCAATTGTGGTGTACTCCTTCATCAGAACTGCATTGGCACCATCCGGAATAGGTGCGCCTGTCGCTATGACAATGGCCTCATTATCCTTGACTGTTTTGGATGAAAAATCGCCTGCGCCGATTGCGTCAACTATCCTGAATTCCTTTGGCGCTGAATTTGACGCCCCAAATGTTTCCTCTGCAATCAGTGCAAAACCGTCCATCGCTGACTTGTCGAATGGCGGTGAGTCATGAAATGCGATAATGTCTTCAGCCAAAACCCTCCTGTGGGCGTCATGAATGGAAATCTCCTCTATGTCAGTGACACGCTGATTGTCGCTGATTAGCTTTATGGCATTTGACAATGAATCCAGTTTTGAAAAGAACATTCGTTGAACTCCCCCAAGTTAAATTACATCATGTATTTTTCAATGACGCCATGATATGCATCGTTCAAATCATCATAGCTGAATTCATGACCATTCACATTTAATGAAGTGCCTTTGACTTCCCCAATTACCTGAACAGGTACGCTGATTTGTGATAGGATGTCATCGACCGCTTCGGCCCTGACTGTTAACAAGTATCTTGCGTGACTTTCTGAGTAGAGCAGCTGTATCTTATCCAGTTCATCGTCGGTTAGCTCAACATCGCATCCGAGACCTGACTTGATGACCATTTCGGACAATGCGACTGCAAGTCCTCCTGCTGATACGTCGTGAACGGCAGTGATGTTTTTGTCCTTGTCATTTGAAATCAAGTCGAGGACTGTCTGGCCGTTTGCCACTTCCTCCTCAATTCTGATTCTTGGAGCTGTACCCTTTTCAAGGTTGTGGATGCATCTGTGATACTCTGAACCTGTCAGTTCGTCATAGGTCTTACCAATCAATAGAATCTTGTCGCCCTCGTTTTTGAAGTCAAGGGTCCTGATGTTTTCGATGTCTTCCACACCGATTACGCCGACTGCAGGTGTCGGATTGATTTTGATTCCTTCGGTTTCATTGTAGAAACTTACGTTTCCGCTTATGACCGGTGCGTCGAACTTTTCAGCCACAAGGCTCATTCCTTCAATGGCTGTCTTGAATTGCCATAGGATTTCAGGGGTTTCAGGATTTCCGAAGTTAAGGCAGTCAACTACGGCATAAGGTGTTGCGCCCATTGAAATCACGTTTCTGATGGCCTCTGCAACACATCCTGCTGCCCCGTCGAATGGGGACAGTTTTGTGTGGATGGTGTTTGAGTCTGTTGTAAGTGCGATTGCGGTGTTCTCATCAATTCTTAAGACCGCTGCGTCATCACCAGGCTTTACGACTGTTCTGACTTGAACCTCGTGGTCGTATTGTTTGTAGACCCATTCCTTGGAAGCGATATTCGGGCTTGACAATAATTTAGGCAAGGATTCGTAAACGCCAGGCTCTTTTAGTTCGATCTTTTCTGTGTCTTCAGGAACTTCCTTGATCGGCCTGTCGATTGAAGGTGGGTCGGCAAGTAAAATTGTTGGTAAATTGGCGATTTCATCTCCTTCATCGGAAATGACCATGTTGTTTCCTTCAATTACCTCACCGATTACTGATGATACGATTTCGTGCTTGTCACAGATTTTCTGTGCCAGTTCAACATCGTCAGGGTTTATGACGAATACCATTCTTTCCTGGGATTCTGAAAGCATGATTTCATATGGAGTCATTCCTGTTTCCCTTAACGGTATTGCCCTAAGGTCAACCAATGCCCCATTCTTGGAGGAATCGACCAGTTCTGAAATGCAGCAGGTAAGACCTCCTCCACCTAAGTCCTTGACACCACTGACATTGATTTTTTCCATGATTTCGAGTGATGCTTCCAATACTCTTTTCTTGGTGAATGGATCGGCCACCTGTACAGCAGGTCTGTCCTCGGTTTCTGAATCGGATGTTAATTCTTCTGAAGCGAATGTCACTCCGTGAATTCCGTCACGACCGGTTGTTCCGCCCATCAAAAGGAAAACGTCGCCGATGTTAGGTGCCTGTGCACGGACAATCTTGTCCTTTTCGACAAGACCTACGCACATTACGTTCACCAGCGGGTTTGTCCTGAATGATTCGTCGAATTCTATTTCACCGGCCACTGTCGGAACGCCAACACGGTTTCCGTAATCGGAAATTCCCTTGACCACATGTTCAAACAGGTATTTGGATTTTTCATCTTCAATCGGTCCGAATCTTAAGGAGTCGAGAAGTGCAATAGGCATTGCTCCCATGGAAATGATGTCCCTTAGGATTCCGCCGATACCGGTTCCCGCTCCACCGTACGGTTCGATAGCTGATGGATGGTTGTGGGATTCCATTCCTACAGCTAATGCGTATTTGTCTGTTACACTTACAAGTCCTGCATCATCACCCGGACCTAAAATAATATTTTCACCTTCGGTTGGGAAAGCCCTTAGGAAAGGCCTGCTGCTTTTGTAGGAACAATGTTCTGAGAACATTACGTCAAGCATTCCTTCTTCGAGTTCGTTCATTTCCCTGCCGAGGATTCCTTCAATGTATTCAATTTCAGAATCTGCTAAAGTCATTTTAACACCCTTAGTTTTTAATGGAGATAATTACCTTTTCTCCTTCAATATCCCATTCTTTGGTATAATCTTTAGAATCTTTACTGCATTCTTCGCTATCAGTGATAATCAGGCTTTTGGCCCTGATTTCATGTGATATGAATTCTGATTGAGGCACGATAAGGTCCTTGAATTCGGCGGATGTCTCCACATCCACGTTGATGTTAGCTTCGACATCAAGGTCAAGGTCCTTCCTCATGTCCTGAACCCTTCTGATGAGTTCACGGGCCATAGCTTCCTGTCTGATTTCCAGTGTGATGTTGGTATTCACGAATACGTTTCCGCCTTCAAACTCTGATGATACGAAATCGTCCGGAAGCTCTGAATCAAACAATACCTCTTCTGAGTTCAATTCGATTCCTTCGATTGTTACGGTACCGTTCGCTTCAAGTTCTGCTTTGATTTCATTACCGTCAGCTGATTTCAGGCCTTTGACTACTTTGCCCATGTCGCCTTTGAGCTTAGGTCCTAAAATCTTGAGGTTAGGCTTTGCGTTATATGATAATTTTTCAAATTCGCTGGCACAGATGACATCCTTGGTATTTGACTGGTCTTTAATGATGTCTGTAAGCTCTTCGATTGCCTTGAGGACATCCTCGTCTTCAGATACGACTGTGATGTCTGATACCGGCCATCTGAGCTTGTATTGTGCCATGTCCCTTGCCCTTATTGATGCCTCGATGACTTCACGTGCAACATCCATCTTGGCTTCGAGTTCTGTGTCTATCTCATCCTCGTCATATCCCCAGTCAAGCATGTGAATGCTCTCTGGAGCCTCAGGATTTACTCCTTTGACAAGGTTTTCATAGATTTCCTCGGATACGTGAGGGGCTATTGGACATAATACTGTGATTAACTTGACAAGCGCTGTGTACAGGCTGTAGTATGCGCCTAATTTGTCAGGGTCGTCGCTTTCAACCCATGTCCTTCCACGGATGAGCCTTACATACCAGCGGCTCAAGTCTTCAAGTATGAAATTGTTGATTTTTCTTGTTGCATTGTGGAAGAATAGCTTATCGAGATCTTCTGCAACTTCTTTGATTAGAGTGTTGGCTTTGGAGATAATCCATTTATCTTCAGAGCGCAAGATCATGTCGTCTTCGCTAAGTCCAATCGGATTGAAGTTGTCTAAAGACATGTAGGTTGTTGAGAATACGTAAACGTTCCATAGGATGTTGAACATCTTGTTGATGTTTAATAATTCTTCCCATACGAACTTGAGGTCGTCCCATGGCTTTGAAGCCCATAACAGGTAGAATCTCAATACGTCCGCTCCGTACTTTTCGATTACCTCTTCAGGAGCGACAACGTTACCCAATGACTTGGACATCTTGTTTCCGTTCTCATCAAGAACGAATCCGTGCATCAGTACTTTCTGGTATGGGCTTTGGCCCATTGCAATCACTCCGGTACCGAGCTGTGAGTAGAACCATCCTCTGGTCTGGTCGTGTCCTTCAGTGATGAAGTCATAAGGGAACCAGTCTTCGAATTTCTCCTTCTCTTCAGGGTAGTATAGTGAAGCCCATCCTGCAACTCCGGAGTCGATCCATACGTCCAATACATCCGGAATTCTTTTTATGGTCTGGCCACATTTGTCACATTTGACTTCAACTTCGTCTACATATGGCCTGTGGATGAGTTCTGAATCAGATACGTTGATTTCATTAAGTGACTCTTCCTTCAATTCAGCTAAAGAGCCTATTACCTTCAATTCTCCGCAGTCAGGACATTCCCAGATAGGTATTGGTATACCCCAGTATCTTTGCCTTGAGATTGTCCAGTCACGTGCATTGTCCACCCAATCGTAGAATCTGCCTTCTCCGGCCCATTTAGGTACCCATTCGACCTTTCCGATTTCATCAAGCATTTTCTGTTTGATATCGGTTACCTTAAGGAACCATTGTTTGGTTGCACGGTAGATGATAGGGGTTTTGCATCTCCAGCACACACCGTACCTGTGCTCAATGGTTTCAACATGGTACATTAAGTTTTTAGCTTGTAAATCCTCGATGATTTGTTGGTTTTCATCTTTTGTGAACTTGCCGTCATATTTTCCTGCTTCTTCAGTGAAGCATCCGTCTTCGCCAACCGGACAAAATATTGGCAAGCCGTTTGCATGACCGACTTCAAAGTCGTCCGGACCGTGTCCCGGTGCTGTGTGTACAAGACCTGTACCTTCTCCAAGCTCCACGTGGTCTCCAGGAAGGATTGTGTGGACCTTTTCTATTTCTGCGTCGAATTCCATTTGCTTTGGAATTTCATCCGCTAAGATATAATCATAAGCCAAACCGACGAGTTCTTCTCCTTTGACGGTTTTTATGATTTCATACATTACCTCTTCCTCTTCGATGATTTTGTCTTCCCCATCTTCGGATTCTGCAGGTATTTTGGTTCTGTGAATCTTTATTCTTTTGCCTAAAACGTCTTCCATGAGGTTTTCGGCTATGATGTAGGTTTCACCATCTTTTAAAACATAAACATAATCAAATTCTGGGTTTACACAGATTGCAAGGTTTGCAGGCAATGTCCATGGAGTTGTTGTCCAGACAAGGAAATATGTATTTTCCTCCCCTTGGACAGGGAATTTTATGTAGATTGAAGGGTCTACCTTCTCTTCGTATTCGATTTCAGCTGCAGCAAGAGCTGTACCACAGTGTGGACACCAGCTGATGACCCTCTGGTCATTTAAGAGCAAGTCCTGCTCGTTTGCCCTCTTGAGCATCCACCAGGAGGATTCCATATATTTAGGGTCAAGGGTCATGTAAGGGTCGTCCCAATCCATCCAAACGCCCAACTGGTCGAATTCCTGTTCCATTGCTATCTTGTTTTCAATGGCGAATTCGCGGCATTTGTCGACGAACTTGTCGATACCGATGTCGTCCTCGATTTCCTGTTTGGACTGGATTCCCATAAGATGTTCGACCTTGTTTTCAATCGGAAGTCCGTGCATGTCCCATCCTGCCTGTCTTCTTAGGCTGAATCCGTTCATGGACTTGTATCTCAAGTAGGAATCCTTGATGATTTTGTTCCATGCGGTTCCCAAGTGGATTTTACCACTACAGTATGGTGGGCCATCTAAAAATGAATATCTAGGGCCTTTTTCTCTAAGTTCATTTACCTTTTTGAAGGTTTCCTCTTCTTTCCAGAATTTTTGAACCTTCTTTTCTATTTTATCGTGATCGTATGATTTATCTGCCTCTTTTATTGGCATTTTAACTCCTCGAAATGATTATGTTTTTTATTAATTTATAATATGTATCTTTTTGTTTAAGATAATAAATAAAGGTTATGGCAAATTGTGAAAATCTAAATTAAATCGCTTAAAATGAATTATAATTAAAAATAGCAAGTGTTTATTATAATCAATATCTACAATGCAGGAAAAACTCCTGCAAAGCACCGATTAGATATTGAAAAACTTAATATATCTAAGTTTGAATTAAAAATCCAGAAGGATTTTAAAATTCTATCTAATACTATGATAACAAATCCTATATAAGTTTAATCATGACTTTAAAAATTGCAAGGAGTGACCCTCATAGGTACAACTGAACCCAAAGACAACCCGGTGAGGCCATCAAAAAACAACTCCCGATGAAAGAGAAGATCCTTACAATTTAAAAGAGAATCATAAGTTTCACATTAACTTAACTAAAAGTAATGTGAATACAGTAGTCAAGACCCACGAACAAATGAGATACCAAACTACTGCAGCCCAAAATTTAGCAAGGGTGCTCACTATAATCCTCCCATTAGATATATTAAGTTGCCAAGCGGAATTTTCATCAAACGAAATCTTTGAATCCAACTCATGGCAACACTATGAAAACTCATAATATCACCTCCTGGACTTTGGGGTTACAGTTATACAGTTATATTAGAAAAAACTTGAATATAAACTTTTATTTTAAAAAATAAGAACAATATGGCTTTTATTATGTGAAAATAGATTGTAAATAAAAAATTAAACTGGCATTAACTACATTAACAATAACATCAATATAGTTAATCATGAGCTTTCACAGAAAATACAATTCACTTTTTAAACTGGTAGACAATTCAATGAAACTTTACAAAATCTATAAAAAGAAAAAACAGGAAGAGAAGAAGAAAAAATGAGAATAATCTACTGGAGCGACTTCAACTGTCCAAATTCATATATAGGATTGGTCCGACTTAAAAATGCAGTTGATGAATTGGATTTGGATGCAAAATGGGAAATGAAACCCTTTGAGCTTTACCCAACATTATTTAACGCTCCAACCAGTTCAATAATTACCCAAAACGTCCTGAAGTACGGGCTTACGCCTGAAGAGACAGAAAAAAAGATTATTGAAACCGAAAAAATCGCTCTAAAAGACGGCATTGAATTGAATTACAAGGACATTAAATTAACATCATCAAGAAATGCCCACAGGCTAGTCAAATATGTGCAGAACAGACATCCTGACATTTCACAGGAACTTATTTTTAAAATTTTTGAAGCCAATTTCTGCGAAAACAGGATAATAGCTGACATCACAACATTGGTTGAAATTTCATCTGAATTGGGTTTGGATGAAAGTGAAATCAGGAATGTGCTTGAAGGCGATTCATACAACTTTGAAGTCCAGATTGAAGAGGAAGACGCAATAGTCATGGGTGTGGAATCGATACCACTGTATTTCCTTAACATTTCCGAAGAGCAGTTGATTGTCCCGGGAGCCTTTGAAAAAGAGGATTTCAAGATAGCCCTACAGGACCTAATCAATGGTGAAATCGAGTCAAAATCATTTATTTAACTCAATATTGTTTTTACTTTCTTAAAAACTTAAATAATTTAAAGTATTATTTTTTCTTATGAAAATAATATATGCAGACACTTTTTTTAAACGTTTAATTGGTTTAATGGGAAAAAAGGATTTCAATCACATTCTATTATTTGCAAATTTAAGGGATTCCAGCATCCACACGATGTTTATGAGATTTGAGATTGATGTCTATTTCATCGATGAAAACAAAAGAGTTTTTGACAAGGCTTCGCTGAAACCATGGAGATTTTATAAAGCTAAAAAACAAGCAAAATATGTTTTAGAGACAAAAAAAGGAGTATTAAAAATAAAAATAGGAGATTACTTAGATTTTATCTAAGATCTCATCTGGAGTTTCGAAAATTTTGATATCATCAATAGTAGATAATTTACGAGTATTTTCAATGTCGATATCCCTCATGTAGATTGTAATGATCTTGCCTTCTGAAATCGCGTCGTTCGGGCATGAGTTTCTGCACAGTCCGCAGCCGATGCATTTTGTCAAATCGATTTCGGAATGTGGAATAATAGCTCCCTGCTCACAAACTAACGCAGCAACGCAGTCATCACAGCCTTCACACTTTGACAGCTCCATCTTTGACGGCAAGACTGTATCAATCGGTCCAGGATGGATGTCAACTGGAACCATATATACCGGCACGGCGCCCTTTCCGGCCTGTGCCACCGCATTTGTCACCAAAGTGTCTGCAATTCCATAGACAATCTTTGAAACGGTGTTTGCTGTAGCCGGTGAGACCACTAATAGGTCGTATTTGCCCAGGGACAGACGACCTGTAATTGGATATGAAAATTTTTGGTTGGAATCAGTGGCGAGCTCCCTATACTTTCCACCAGTTATGCTTACAACGCTTTCATAAAGTCCATACATCTTAAGGACTTCTTCCGCTGCTCCTGATAGAAATACTGTGACTTCATGCTCTTTTGCTAACTTAAGAGCAACTTGCACTGATTCGCGAAGTAAATGACCCGCTCCAGTAAATGCAAAGGCAATTCTCATGTTAATCTATAATTTGTGATATTCGTAAGCGTCTTTGTCTGAGAACGCGTAATCCAGAGTTGTGTATTGGTTCATGAATTCAGCGACTTCATCAGCTATGTCTTCCTTATCCATAGCTACACGTTTAATGAATTCAGCAACCTCATCCATCTCTTTTTCTTTCAATCCTCTACGGGTGATTTCTTGGGTACCTATTCTTAAACCGGACGGATCATCGGAGTTGTCACGGTCATCTCCAGGCAAGAGGTTTTTGTTTAAAATCACGTTGTTGTCAGCTAATTCTTTTGCAACATCTGATGCTGATCTGACACTGGTCAAGTCCACTGCGATTTGATGGGATTGTGTGAATCCTAAGTCTTCGCATAAAACATCAAATCCTCTTTCATACATTGCCTGACCTAATGCTTGTGCGTTTTTGATGGTCTGTTTTGCGTATGCTTCACCAAACTCTAACATTTCAGCGGTTGCAATGCCTAAACCGAGCAAGTGGTGCAAGTGGTGGTTACTGACAACACCTGGGAAAACTGCCTCATCAATTGTGTCGGCATTTTCAGCATGGGAAAGGATGATTCCACCTTGTGGACCTGGGAAGGTCTTGTGGGTACTTCCCATCATGAGGTCTGCACCTTCTTTTAAAGGTTGTTGGAACTGTCCACCGGCAATAAGGCCTAATACATGTGCCCCGTCATACATTACGGTTGCTCCAACTTCGTCAGCTGCTTCACGAGCTTCTTTGATTGGGTGAGGGAACAGGAATAAACTTCCACCGAACAAGACTATTTTTGGTTTTTCCTCGAGAATTTTCTTGTTCATTGCGTCGATGTCAATGTTCATCACATTCTTATCAAGTGGGTGGAAAACTGTTTTAAGTCCTCTAATACCTGCTGCACTTACGTTTGCGTGGGAAATATGGCCTCCTGAAGGTACTTCAAGAGCCATTACTTTTTCTCCAGGTTTTGCATATCCAAAGAATGCTGCAAGGTTTGCTGTAACACCAGATACTGGTTGAACGTTTGCATAATCACAGTCATATACTTCACATGAAAGTTTTTTGACTTTATCTTCCAAAATGTCAATGTATTGGCATCCTTCGTAGAACCTTTCGAATGCTTGTCCTTCTGCGTATCTGTGAGCAAAATCAGTTGCTAACGCTTCTGTTACCTCTACACTTGTAACGTTTTCGGAAGCGATTAAGTTGATACTGTTTCTCATATATTGAGTATGTTCTTTTGCAATTTCTTCAAATCTTAAAATTTCATCATGATAATTAGCCATTTACTACACCTAATATCCAATTATATATTTATGATTTAATTTTTGTTTATCATTTAATATAAATTTAATATTTTAATGGTGTTTTCAAAACCAAAATGACATAAGTCAAGAAAAAGAATGCAAGGAGTAAAAATAATATTCCACCGATGAAAATGGACATTACACCAAAACCGTCAACCAAAAATCCTCCGATTGCAATACCAAGGGCGATTCCGCCGTTCAAGACGCTTAAAAATATGCCATTGGCAAGTTCTGGAGTGTCGGGCAGAACTGACGCCTCGATGTATTGAATCAAGTTATAGCCCATACCATCCAATATTCCAAATATCAAAATCAGTATCAAGACAGGAATCAGATAATCGGCAAAGGCATGCATTCCCAAAAACACCGCTGCACACACCAGCTGGAAAACGATCAGTGTTGCTTTGTCCTTTTTTGCAATCATCTTTCCGCCCAGCCATGTGCCGAAAATGGAGATTACACCATAGGCAAAAAGGAAAATGCTCAGCCTGTATGTATAGACATGGCTGACAGTCTGCAGGAAGTATGGAATGTAGTTGTAGACTATGCTTGCGCCTATTGGCATCATTATGATGCCGACAGTGGCCAAAACGAATTCCCTTGACTTTAAAGAGGACAAAGGCATTTCATAGCTTTTTGACTCGCCGGGCAATCTAGGGAAGAATATTGCAATCAATATTAATGTCATGAGATTGAAGAGGAAAATCCAGCTCATGGCGACCTGATAGCCGAAGATTGTCCCCAATCCTGTTGTAATCGGCAATCCGACAATGCTTCCGATTGAAATGCCGAGGAGGATCCTTGTGATGTAGTCCTGCTGCTGATTTTCCGGCGCTATCTTCTCGCAGAAGGTCAGGGCGATTGCGATGAACGCCGGATAGAAGACCGCCGAAAGGATTCTGAAAAAGCTTGCAATGTAGATGTTTCCTGTGAAAATGATTACAAGGTTTGACACCGCAAAAATCCCGAGTATTGCGATGAATGTCCTTTTGATCTCGAACCTTGAAAACAGGACAGGTATGAAAAGCCCTGTTACGGCAATCGTGAATGTGAAGGATGAAACGTATAACCCGGAAACGGCAATGGATGTGGCAAAATGCTCGGATATCTGTGATATCATGCCTATTATGCTCAATGGAGTGTTTATGCCCATTGTTGAAAGCATCAATATGTATAACAGTACTTTTGGATTATAGCTCATGTTGAATTCCTCATTAAATAACAATAGTTATGTAAAAAATAGCATATATATTTTGAGAAATTCTGAATTGAGGATGTGACACGAAGTCACTATTTTTTTAATTTTATTTTGCTTATTTTTCCTTTAATTTTATATACTATGAAGTACAATCTTTTATTATAGATATTAATCTTTATGGTTGTTTTATTTATGGTTTTGAAAGATGATAATATTAATCAGACTATGTTGGTCCCTATGGACTTGCGAAACTTGATTCCTAAAGATCATCCGTGCT